>NZ_JBAHZB010000092.1:0-13863 GCF_036697315.1 Alteromonas sp. 14N.309.X.WAT.G.H12 | reverse complement strand
AAGCCAATACCCCCTAACATGCCTATGACGGTTGCTAAATCCACTTATTGCTCCTCACACTCTGACACTCTCTTTCACATTGGCAACGCGGCTGACGATGATATTCATAACCGGTCATTCATTGGCGACAGCATAACCCTGTAGGTATTCTATCGGCCACCAAGGAGAATTCTATAATCAATTTACAGGATTACCAGTGATTATGAATATCAATAGGTATCATCAATAAAACCATACACATAGTCAGTCCCTTATAACAAACTAGCCTGATAAAGCAATTGACCCAACGCATCCGCTCGGTTAATGTGCGCGAAGATTGTTAAAATAACTATTAGGTCGACATCGTGAGTAAAGAAAAAGCGCCAGCGGCGCCGTCCTTTGAGGATGCCTTAGCAGAACTCGAAACTATAGTAAACGAAATGGAATCGGGTGACTTACCTTTAAATGTGGCTTTAGAAAAATTCGAAAAAGGCATTACCTTATCCAGGCTCAGCCAGCAAGCATTAGTGCAAGCGGAACAAAAAGTTAGCATCCTATTAAATGAAAAAGGCGAAGATACCCTTGCCGATTTTCAGGACAACACCTCCGGCGAGTAATCTTCATTCTGTTGCATTTACGCTCGTCCAATTCGCAACTACAGGTAGCTTAATGACAAATCTCGATGCCTTACGTCAGACGGTGAAAAAAGAGACTGACGAAGGTTTGCTCCATTGTGTAAAACAACTGCCCAATCACGCCCCTGAACTTCGCGCGGCAATGGAATACGCCCTGATTGCAGGCGGAAAGCGTATGCGCCCCCTGCTCGTACACCTTATTGGCAATGCCTTAGACATCCCGAAAAAAGATCAGCAAGCCATTAGCATGGCCATTGAATGTATACATGCTTACTCCCTTACCCATGATGATCTCCCCGCGATGGATGATGACGATTTACGCCGTGGATTGCCTACATGCCATATCAAATTCAATGAGGCGACAGCAATTTTAGCCGGTGACGCGTTACAAACGCTGGCTTTTTCCATACTCGCCGATGCCCCCATGAGTGAATTTGCCCATACCAAACGGGCATCCTTAGTGAGCTTGCTGGCAAGGGCTTCCGGCTACCAGGGCATGTGTGGCGGACAAGCAATGGATTTGGCCTCCACCGGTAAAACCATCAATATTGATGAATTAACGCTTTTACACTCATTAAAAACCGGCGCACTCCTGAAAACTTGCGCAGAAATGGTTACACTAGTGGCAGAATCGTTGTCGGTAGAGCATCGACAGGCATTTATTCGTTATGCCGGTTTCATCGGTCTCGCATTTCAGATTCAGGATGACATTCTCGATGTGGAAGGAGACGCCAGTACCATCGGCAAACCGCAAGGTTCTGATGTTGAACTGGGCAAAAATACCTTTCCTGCTCTATTGGGAATGGATCAAGCTAAGGAAGTATTAACGCAACTTCACCACGATGCGCTTCAAGCTTTACAGGGGCTACCATACAATACCGAATCATTAGCGGCATTTGCGAACCTAATGGTCAAGCGTACCTCCTGATTTTTTCACACTACATAAGAAAATGAAAAAAGAACAATGAGTTTAGACTTAACGCACTATCCTACGCTGGCACAGGCCCAGACGCCGGATGCTCTGCGACAATTAGAGCAAGATAAGTTAAAAGATCTCGCCGATGAATTACGGCAATATTTATTAACGTCAGTGAGTCAGACCAGTGGGCACTTTGCTTCCGGCTTAGGCACGGTTGAACTGACTGTGGCGCTGCACTACGTATACAACACCCCCTTTGACCGACTTCTTTGGGATGTGGGTCACCAGGCGTATCCCCACAAGATCCTCACCGGTCGAGCTGAGAAAATGTCCACCATCAGGCAAAAAAATGGCCTGCATCCTTTCCCTTGGCCACCTGAAAGCGAGTTTGACACCTTCGCAGTAGGACACTCATCCACCTCTATTAGCGCGGCATTAGGTATGGCCGTAGCGGCAGAAAAAGAAGCCAAGAATAGAAAAGTGGTTGCCGTGATTGGTGATGGCGCGATGACAGCGGGCATGGCCTTTGAAGCGCTTAACCACGCTGGCGACATTAAAAAAGATATGGTGGTGGTGCTCAATGATAACGAAATGTCGATTTCAGAAAATGTGGGCGCGTTAAACAGCCACCTAGCTCGCCTGCTCACCGGTAACTTCTTCAATAAGATTCGCGATGGCGGTAAAAAATTACTGAGTAATGTGCCGCCGATCAAAGAGTTCGCCAGCCGCGCCGAAGAGCATATTAAAGGCATGGTCGTTCCCGGCACCATCTTTGAAGAACTGGGATTTAAGTATATTGGCCCTATTGATGGGCACGACGTAAACGTAATGGTAGATACTTTACGTAACATGCGTCAATTCTCCGGCCCTCATATTTTGCATGTGGTCACCCGAAAAGGAAAAGGGTATCCCCAAGCAGAAGAAGATCCCATTAAATTTCATGCAGTGCCCAAATTTGATCCCAAAGGCGATGCCCTGCCCAAAGCCAAGGCCAGTGCGCCAACGTTTTCTGCCATCTTTGGACAGTGGTTATGTGATATGGCCGCCGAAGATCCTAAACTCATGGCCATTACGCCGGCCATGCGTGAAGGCTCTGGCATGGTAAAATTCTCTCAGCAATTCCCAGAACAATATTTTGATGTGGCCATTGCCGAACAACATGCGGTGACCTTTGCGGGCGGGCTTGCCAAAGAAGGCTATAACGCCGTTGTCGCCATATATTCAACCTTTCTGCAGCGGGCTTACGACCAACTTATTCATGATGTGGCGTTACAAAATCTGCCCGTATTGTTCGCCATTGACAGAGCGGGCATTGTGGGTGCCGATGGTCCAACCCATCAAGGCGCCTTCGACATTGCCTTTTTACGCTGTATTCCCAATATGATCATTATGACCCCCGGCGACGAAGAAGAATGCAGACGCATGCTGTTTACCGGCCATAAAGCGGCGAGTCCGGCGGCAGTAAGATACCCCAGAGGCGCGGGAAAAGGGTTAAAAACCGCTGTTGAAATGAAACCCATCCCATTAGGACGGTCTCGTACCCTACGCGAAGGTAAGAAACGGGCCATACTCAATTTTGGTACCTTGTTACCTTTCGCAGAAGAAGCGGCAGAGCAGTTAGATCTTACCTTAGTGGATATGCGTTTTGTCAAACCGCTAGATACCGACATCATCCATAAGCTCGCCGAAACCCACGATGGGTTCATCACCCTGGAAGATGGCTGTATAAAAGGCGGGGCGGGCTCTGCGGTCACCGAGTATTTGCAGTCGGCTAAGATATTAATGCATACATTACAAATCGGCTTACCGGATAATTTTGTAGCCCAAGGAACGCAAGAGGAAATGTATCGGGAACTAGGCCTTGATGGCGCAGGCATTGTCAGTCAGATAAACACCTATTTCGATAACTAATGTTCATACGCCAGTGCGACACACTGGCGTCATCTTCCTAGCTTAAAATGCAGCTAATGCCCAAAGCACAACATGCAACGACGCGCACGCCATCACACCTGCCAGTATATCATCAAGCATAATCCCGGTACCGCCGTGGAGGGTCTTATCCACCGGCCCAATCGGCCAAGGCTTAAGAATGTCGAAAAAACGAAACAGAACAAATCCTAGCCCAACGCTGACAACAGAAAGGGGCGCAAAAAGAAAGGTAATAAAAATACCCGCCACTTCATCCCAAACAATGGATCCGTGATCATGCACGCCCATGTCATCGGCGGTTTTGCCACAAAAGTATACCCCCACGACGCTGACCAATAAGGTAATGGCGATGTAGGCGCTGTCGCCCAATAGCGCCACAAGCAATACAAGGGGAATCGCAACAAGGGAACCGAAAGTGCCGGGCATAAATGGAATTAACCCAGCACCACCACCTAAGGCACAAAAATGGACTGGATTTTTCATTGAAACCCGCTTGCGGTATTCAGGCTGCATCAGAATTCGTGCTCGTAACCCACTGCGCTTTCCAGCAAGTATTCTTTATCGTAAAGTTTTAAATCCACCTTACCGCTATGGCCGGTTACTTGCCCAATGCACGTCGCTTTGACACCAGTACTGGCCAGGGAGGTTTCAAGGTTGCCACGCTGTTCTTCATTGACAGTGAAGATCAGTTCGTAATCATCTCCGGCAGTAAGCGCGTAGCGGTATGCATCTTGAGCACCCATACAGTTAAACAGTTGAGATGAGATAGGTAATCGGTCAACATGAATGGTCGCACCACATCCCGATGCATGCAAAATGTGGGATAAATCGGCTAACAAACCATCAGAAACATCAATACATGATGATGCGGTTCTTCGTAATGCCGTGCCTACCGCTACCCGTGGGGTAGGATACAAATGCCGTTTGACCAGATAATCCCGATCGGCATCCTTGGCCTCACATTCCCCTTTTAATAAGGCTAATCCTGCCCCTGCATCACCGGTTGTTCCTGTAACATAAATCCAGTCACCGGGTTTTGCAGTACTGCGTTTTAGCGCGGTATCAGGGGGAATAAAACCCTGCGCGGTTATGGTCATTGCCAGCGGACCTCTTACCGTATCTCCGCCAATGAGTTGAACCGCGTAATAGCGAGTTAACTCATAGAGGCCACTTGCAAATTCTTCCAGCCAGCCTTCATCTACGTGGGACATGGATAAGGATAAAGATATCCACGCCGGTTCAGCACCCATTGCCGCAAGATCACTGAGGTTAACCGCCACGGCTTTATAGGCCACTGAACGGGCAGGCGCATCTTCAAGAAAATGAACACCTGACACCAATGTATCTGTGGTAATGGCCAGTTGTTGATTTACCGGCATGGCAGTGATGGCGCAATCATCGCCAATGCCAACCAGTACGTCTTTACGTTGATGACCACCATCTTTGAAATAGCGGCCGATAAGATCAAATTCTTTCACGTTTTACCGTTTAGTTCACTTAAATGTAGCGACGAAAAAAGCGTTCACAAGACAGCTTAACGTTCGTTCTGACGTAGTGTTTTTACCGCTTTATCAAGGGCGCCGTTAATAAACTTGTGGCTTTCTTCTGCGCCAAAAGATTTCGCCAGCTCAATAGATTCATTAATGATTACCCGAAAAGGGACATCCATTCGCTCAGTCAGCTCAAAGGTGGCGATGCGCAAAATGGCTTTTTCTATGGGATCAAGCTCTTCTGGTAAGCGTCCAAGATAAGGTTTTATCTTAACATCCAGCGTTTCTACCTGTTCGGCAACACCGCGAAGCAGCGCTTGGAAATACACCATGTCGACTTTCTGCATGTCGTTGCTGGTTGCAAGAGTAAGCTCTACTTGCTCAATGTCGTTCTTGCTCATTTGCCAGGAGTAAATTCCCTGCAAAGCAAGTTCTCTTGCTTTATGTCTTGCTGATACTTTCACGTTTGCCTCCGATCAAAGATCGTTAAGTGAAGCAACAACATTCACCATTTCAAGTGCACCGAGGGCTGCTTCTGCACCTTTATTTCCGGCTTTTGTACCTGAGCGCTCAATGGCCTGCTCAATAGAATCCGTGGTTATCACACCAAACGAAACCGGAATACCAAACTCCAAAGAAACCTGCGCCAAGCCTTTGTTACATTCACCTGCAACAAAATCAAAATGCGGCGTTCCGCCTCGAATAACGGCCCCTAACGCGATAATGGCATCAAATTTACCTTTTTCTGCCACTTTTTTTGCCGCCACAGGTAATTCATAAGCACCTGGTACGCGAACCAAAGTAATATCAGTTTCGCTGACTTCTCCGTGACGTTCCAAGGTATCGAGGGCACCTTCAAGTAAACTCTCAACAACAAAACTGTTAAACCGCGATACAACGATGGCGAATTTTTTGCCCGTTGCCCGAATATTACCTTCAATTACCTGCATGCTTGCTTACCCCAATGAAAAAACGGCGCGCAGTATAGCATAACCGCGCGTAAACGGTATCGAATGTTATTACGACCAAAGTCGCCCTTAAGATACCACCTTACTGATGAATATATTCTACTACTTCCAACCCAAAACCCGATAACGCATGATACTTCACTGGCTTGCTTAACAAACGCATGCGTTTAACCCCTAGTGTGGCCAGAATTTGACTGCCTACACCCACGGTACGAGACGATCCAGACCAGGTCTTCCCTTCGGGCTGTTCACCCCGATCTTCGGCGGCGAAGCGACGCACCTGACCGGCGATGTCTTCCTCTTTGCCCAGAACCACCAGCACGCCACCATCCTCAGCAATACGCTGCATCCCTTGTGATAAGGTCATGGTGCGATTAATCGCCCGTGTCGAGCCCAACAAGTCACTAAGGGTATTGTGTAAATGTACTCGCACCAGGGTGGGTTCGGAGGCACTAATCTCACCTTTTTTCAAGGCATAATGTAGTTGGTTATCAATTACATCTCTAAAGGTATGTAACTCGAATTCACCATACTCTGTAGGCAAAACGCACTGGCCAACTTTTTCGATGGTGGTTTCGTTTAAATTTCTGTATTCAATTAAATCGGCAATAGTACCAATTTTTATATTGTGTTTTTTTGCAAAACGCTCCAGTTCCGGTCTTCGGGCCATGGAGCCATCTTCATTCAGAACTTCTACAATGACAGCGGCAGGTTCAGCACCTGCTAAACGCGCAAGATCCACGCTTGCTTCCGTATGACCTGCACGATTTAATACGCCTCCCTCTTTCGCAATCAGAGGAAAAATATGACCTGGCTGAACAATGTCTGACGCAACGGCATCCGGTGCCACAGCAGCAAGTATGGTTGTTGCCCGATCGGCGGCAGAAATACCGGTGGTTACTCCTTTAGCCGCTTCAATGGAAACCGTGAAATTGGTTGAGAACTGCGCCCCATTGTTATCCACCATCAGTGGCAAGTTTAATCGCTGACATCGCTCTTGTGTCATAGGAAGGCAAACTAAACCGCGGGCATGGGTGACCATAAAATTAATGGCTTCTGGCGTCACAAACTGTGCCGCCATGATGATATCACCTTCGTTTTCCCGATCTTCATCATCCATCAGAATAACCATTTTACCCTGACGAATATCCTCTATTAACTCTGCTGTGGTATTAAATGCCATAATTTCACTTTTGTAGGGTTATCTTTTAAGAAAGCCGTTTTCAGCAAGAAAAGCCATACTGATGTCGGTTTTCGTATTATTGTTAGCTGCTTTGTCACCCAGCATTAATCGTTCTAAATAACGGGCGACGACGTCAACTTCAAGGTTTACCAAGGTACCGGCTTTATAGTGACCGATAACCGTTTCCTGCAAGGTATGCGGAATGATCCAAAGCATAAATTGCCGACCTTGCACATCGTTAACGGTAAGACTGACGCCATCTACCGTAATACTGCCCTTATGGGCGATATACTTAGCCAATTCAGTGGGGGCAGAAATCCAGATTTCAATATAATCCGAGTGCTTAACAATGTTTACTACCTCACCCACACCATCCACATGTCCCGAAACAATGTGTCCTCCGAATCGGTCTGTGGGGCGCATAGCCTTCTCAAGATTAACGACACTACCGGTTTTATAATGAGCAAAACCGGTATAACGCAGGGTTTCCGCTGACACATCGGCACAATAAAAATCATCGCCAATATCAGTGACCGTCAAACAGACGCCATTGGTGGCGATACTGTCGCCTAACGCTACATCGGACATATCAAGTTTTTCAGACGACACCGTTAATCGGATATCTTCACCCCGGTGTACCATTGACTTAATTTTGCCTAATGCCTGAATAATCCCCGTAAACATGTTTTGCCTCTTAATTTGTGTTGTTACCCACTCGGTACGTCATCTTTATATCTGGGCCAATTTGGCGAAGATCCGTTAATTGCAGCGCTGGCGTGTCACTCAAACGGGTAAATTCATCGAAAATGAGCATACTCTGGGCTTTATCGCCCAGCAATTTCGGCGCCTGATAAACAATAAGCTCATCCACCTCATCGGCTCGAAAAAGCGCCCCCGCCAGACCTGGACCGGCTTCTACCCAAAGATCGTTTATCTGCCGTTCACCCAGTAAGGTCATCACCTCAGAAAGGTTCACCCGTTCACCTTGTAGAGAAACCGCAGCGGTTCTTTCGGTGTCAGGTCCCCTGCCCTGAGCGCATACTTTTAATGTTTTATGGCCGTCGGTAAACAGCGATAAGTTGGAATCTAACTGATTTTTGCTGTCGATAACCACCCGTAACGGCTGTCGAATAGTCGCCAGCGGATAAGCGGGCAACTTAGCTTCATTTTCGCGCACAAGCAAACTTGGATTGTCGGCCCGTGCTGTGCCGCTGCCGGTGAGAATGGCGCAACTGCGGGCCCGATGACGTTGCACATCTCGTCTCGCTGCGGCACTGGTGATCCACTGACTCTGGCCGTTAGCAAGGGCAATTTTACCGTCTAAGCTAATCCCCAGTTTTACCGTTACCCAGGGTTTTCCGGTGAGCATCCGTTTCACAAAGCCTCGGTTTAAGGCCATTGCTTGCTGTTCAAGCACGCCACTGACAACGGTCACGCCAGCTTCCCGCAATAACGTTAGCCCGCGGCCACTCACTTGGGGGTTAGGATCGGTCATTGCCACCACAACACGGGCAATCCCCGCTGTTATGAGGGCCTCTGCGCAAGGTGGGGTGCGTCCGTAATGACTACAGGGTTCGAGGGTGACATAGGCAGTTCCCCCTTTTGCGCTGCTACCGGCTTCTCGCAATGCGTGAACTTCCGCATGGGGACTGCCGGCTTGAACATGAAAACCTTGACCCACTTTTTTATGATTTGCATCGGTAATAACACACCCCACCCGTGGATTCGGGGTGGTGGTATATTCGCCATTTTTGGCAAGCCGTAGTGCTTCAGCCATCCATTGATAATCTAATGCGGTCGGGAAATCTTGCGTTGCAGCCATGACGTTTTAGTCTCCTAGGCGGGCTATTTCCTCACCAAATTCTTTTATATCTTCAAACGAACGATAAACGGAAGCAAACCGCACATAGGCCACTTTATCCAATTCTTTTAAGGCATTCATAATAAGATTCCCTAAAAATTCGCTGGAAACTTCTCGTTCACCAGTAGCCCGTAGTTCAGACTTTAAGGACAGGATCACTTCTTCCACCCGTTCGGTACTCACTGGCCGTTTTTCCAATGCCCGTTGAAGCCCTGCCCGTAATTTATCCTCGTTAAACGGCTCCCGTGAGCCATCTCGTTTAATAACCCGAGGCATAACCAACTCTGCACTTTCAAACGTGGTAAAACGTTCATGGCAAACCATACATTCACGTCGTCGTCGAACCTGATGCCCTTCAGCGACAAGTCGTGAATCAATAACTTTGGTTTCTTGTTCAGAGCAAAATGGACAAAACATAACAGGCCTTTTAACTAACAAAGCCGTCAGGCAGGTTTACCCTGCGCTAACGGCATTAAGCAGTTTATACAATGTAGGGTAGTTTAACCGTAAACAGGGAACGACTCACACAAAGTAACCACTTCTTTTTGTACCCGTTCAACGACACTCTCATCACCCATATTATCGAGTATATCGCAAATCCATGTAGCAACTTGTTTCGCCTGCTCTTCTTTAAAGCCACGGCGGGTAATCGCAGGGCTACCAATACGCAAACCACTGGTAACAAAAGGTGAACGGGGATCTTTAGGTACCGAGTTTTTGTTCACGGTTATATTCGCTCTGCCTAGCGCCGCATCCGCATCTTTACCGGTAATATCCTTATCGATAAGATCCAGCAAAAACAGGTGATTTTCTGTGCCACCGGAAACCACGTTATAACCACGACTCAACACCACATCAACCATTGCTTGGGCGTTTTTCACCACCTGCTGTTGATAGATTTTAAAATCATCTTGTAATGCTTCTTTAAAGGCGACGGCTTTCGCTGCAATAACATGACACAAAGGTCCACCCTGATTGCCTGGGAAGACAGAGCTATTGAGCTTTTTGTAGATAGTTTCATCGCCGCACGATGACAAGATAAGTCCACCACGAGGACCCGCTAAGGTTTTATGTGTAGTGGTAGTCACCACGTGTGCGTAAGGCAACGGGCTAGGATAAACACCGGCGGCGATAAGGCCCGCTACGTGTGCCATATCAACTAAAAGGTATGCACCCACATTATCGGCGATTTCACGGAATTTCGCCCAATCAACCACTTTGGAATAAGCAGAAAAACCACCAATGATCATTTTAGGTTTGTGCTCAAGTGCTAAAGCTTCGACTTGTGCATAATCAATTTCGCCGGTGTTCTCATCAAGTCCGTATTGAACCGCATGATAAGTTTTACCCGAAAAGTTCACGTGAGAACCGTGAGTAAGATGTCCACCTTCCGACAGGCTCATACCCAATACGGTATCACCGGCATCAATCAGCGCCATGAATGCGGCAGCATTGGCCTGCGATCCAGAATGCGGTTGTACATTGGCATAATCAGCATCAAACAAGGCTTTGGCACGATCAATGGCCAGTTGTTCAACCACATCAACATGCTCACAGCCGCCGTAATAACGCTTGCCCGGATAACCTTCGGCGTACTTATTGGTTAATTGTGAGCCTTGGGCCTCCATAACGCGGGGGCTACAATAGTTTTCGGATGCAATCAGTTCAATATGATGTTCCTGACGCACATTTTCGTTGGCCATAGCCGTGGCCAGTTCTGGATCAAAGTCGGCAATCGTCATTTCGCGAGGTAACATGGAGGCTCCTTTCACTGCATTGAGGGATAGCTGTAATAAAAACGCATATTCTAGTCATTTTAGACCACATGTATACTGGTTTATTGGTAATCCTTAGTGATCGGAGGTGGGCATGGCAACAAACTGAATGCCCCATCAAGCCACATGCGACATTCATCTGTTAGCACTTTGGGTTATAACAAAGATAAAACTAACGTTTTTCCAACGCTTTTACGCGACTGAATAGGTCATCAATTTGTTTGGTACGAATGGTCACTTTGCGCCATTCACGATTTGTCATCGCCGGCTGACCAGAGGAGTAAACCCCAGGTTCAGTAATATCTTGGGCAATCATGGTATACCCGGTGACCTGTACATTGTCACAGATGCTAATATGTCCATTAACACCACAACCCCCGCCGATGACAACATACTTACCGATATGGCAACTTCCGGCGATCCCCGTGGCACCGCAAATACAGGCATGATCACCAATAATACAGTTGTGCCCTACTTGCACCTGATTATCAATAATCACATTTTTTCCCACTATGGTATCGTCTAGGGCTCCTCGATCAATGGTACTTGATGCACCGATTTGGCTATCGTCACCAATTTGTACGCTACCGGTTTGTGGAATAGGTAGCCAGGTTCCTTTGTCGTTTGCGTAACCGAAGCCCGCAGCGCCAATGACAGTTTGGCTATGAATGGTGACCCGTTTACCAATAATCACATCATGATAAACAGTGACATGGGCGAAAAGTGTGGATCCTTCGCCGATTTGTGTTCCCTTTCCGATTACCGTGTTTGCGCAGATTGTCACATTATCGCCTAACACCACGTTATCTTCGATGACCACATTATCGCCAATGGACACATCACTGCCTATGACTGCCGACGAGGCAATAATTGCCGTCTCGGCAATGCCCAGTGCTGGCTTAGGGGTGGTATCAAATAATTGTGCCACTTGGGCAAACGCCACATGAGGATTATCATGTATTAAACCGGATACCGGACAAGCGTCCGCCAATTTTTCATTAAGAATTACCGCACCGGCCTCGGTGGAAAGCAATTGTTTTTTGTATTTAATATTGGTTAAAAAGGAAACTTGGTGGCTTTTTGCTCCCGCCAGTGTACCCACACCACTGAGTTTGATTTCGCCATTACCCAGTACAGTACCGCCGGTGTGCTCTGCAAGTTCCTGCAAGGTATAAACACGTTTTGAATGCGTTGTCATCGTATCGCCTTGTCGTCATAGTCATCTTAAACACAATGCTACTGGAAAATTCTTCTTACGTCCCTATTCCCAACGTCAAAATCTGCTTTCATCGCACACAAGTGATGAATTTTAACTCAATTAGACAAAAGCCAGCTCACTACACTGGTCAGTCGCCGCCTAAAGCGAGTACAATATGGCCATTATTCCTTAGCATCAGGACACAACGAAAAGTATGTCACAATATGTTTATTCAATGCATCGGGTGGGCAAAATTGTTCCACCTAATCGTCATATACTCAAAGACATTTCACTGAGCTTTTTTCCCGGCGCGAAAATTGGGGTACTTGGTCTCAACGGTGCAGGTAAATCCACCCTGTTACGTATCATGGCTGGCGTTGATACCGAAATAGAAGGGGAAGCCAGACCGCAACCTGGATTAAAAATCGGCTATTTGCCCCAAGAGCCAAAGCTGGACGAATCAAAAGATGTCCGGGGCAATATTGAAGAAGCCGTCGCTGACGTCAAACATGCGCTAACCCGTTTAGATGAAGTTTACGCGGCCTACGCAGAAGCCGATGCCGACTTCGATGCATTAGCCAAAGAACAAGGTGAATTGGAAGCGATTATTCAAGCCAAAGATGGCCACAATCTGGAAAACACCTTGGAACGTGCCGCCGATGCCCTGCGCCTTCCACCTTGGGATGCGGACGTTTCAAAACTGTCTGGTGGTGAGCGACGCCGGGTAGCCTTGTGCCGCTTGTTACTGGAAAAGCCAGAAATGCTGCTCCTTGACGAACCCACTAACCACTTGGACGCGGAATCCGTTGCTTGGCTTGAACGCTTCTTACACGATTATGAAGGCACTGTGGTTGCCATTACCCACGATAGATACTTCCTTGATAATGTGGCCGGCTGGATCTTAGAGCTCGACCGGGGTCATGGAATTCCTTGGGAAGGCAACTATTCGTCTTGGTTGGAGCAAAAAGAGAAACGTCTTGAACAAGAAGAGCGTGCGGAAAACGCCCGGGTAAAATCCATGAAACAGGAACTTGAATGGGTACGCTCAAATCCTAAAGGCCGTCAGGCAAAATCAAAAGCCCGGATGACCCGCTTTGAAGAGATGGCCACGTCGGATTATCAAAAACGTAATGAAACCAATGAGCTCTTTATTCCGCCCGGTGAACGGTTAGGTGAGAAAGTGCTGGAGATCAGCAATCTGAAAAAGTCTTACGGAGACCGGGTGCTCATTGAAGATTTGTCGTTTTCTGTTCCCAAAGGGGCCATTGTGGGGATCATTGGTCCAAACGGTGCAGGTAAATCGACTCTGTTTCGTCTGTTATCCGGAAAAGAACAACCCGATAGCGGGACTATCGATATTGGTGAAACCGTGCAAATGGCCAGCGTTGAACAGTTTCGTGACCATATGAATGAAAACAATACTGTGTGGAAAGAAATTTCTAACGATCAGGACATCATTCGAATTGGCAACTTTGAAATTAACAGCCGCGCTTATTGCAGCCGATTTAATTTTAAAGGCACTGACCAACAAAAATTCATTAAGGATTTGTCCGGTGGTGAGCGTAACCGTGTGCATCTGGCAAAACTGCTCAAGGCCGGCGGTAACATGCTCTTACTCGATGAACCCACCAATGATCTTGATGTGGAAACCTTACGGGCCCTAGAAAATGCCCTGCTCGAGTTCCCCGGCTGCGCCATGGTGATTTCCCATGACCGTTGGTTCCTTGACCGGGTTGCTACCCATATACTGGATTATCGCGACGAAGGTAAGGTGAATTTCTTTGAAGGAAATTACACCGAATACTCCAGTTGGCTGAAGGCCACATTTGGTCATGATGTGATTGAACCTCACCGGTTAAAATACAAAAAAATGGCAAAATAACATGCCTCAAAGCCCCGCAATATCGCGGGGCTTTTTTTATGTAT
>NZ_JBAHZB010000091.1:0-13886 GCF_036697315.1 Alteromonas sp. 14N.309.X.WAT.G.H12 | reverse complement strand
ACCCAGGTCCATGCCTGTTCAATTTCATCACGGCGCACAAACAGGGCTTGGTTACCTAACATGACTTCCAGTAACAGCTTTTCATAGGCATCAGGAATGCGCTCATCACCAAAGGCATCCGAGAAACTCAAATCCAGTTTGGATTTTTGTAGATCCATGGAGCCCGAACTGGTTAGTCCTGGCACCTTGTTCATCACGGTAATTTCAACACCTTCATCTGGCTGTAAACGAATAACCAATTTATTAGGTGGCAAATTCTGGAAACTGTCGCTAAACAGGTTGTGGGGCTGACGTTTGAAGTAGATAACAACTTCCGAAACCTTAGTAGGTAGACGTTTACCGGTACGAAGATAAAAAGGTACACCCGCCCAACGCCAGTTGTCGATATCGGCTTTAATCGCAACAAAAGTTTCGGTACGACTTTTGGTATTGGCGTCTTCTTCTTCCAGATACCCTGGGACTTCCTGCCCTTTTACGAACCCAGCGGTATATTGACCGCGCACTGTGGACTCGTTAATGTTTGTTACATCAATACGACGTAACGCTTTTAGAACTTTGAGCTTTTCATCTCGAATACTGTCGGCATCTAATGTAGCGGGCGGTTCCATGGCAACCAGACTTAAAATCTGTAACAAGTGGTTCTGTACCATGTCGCGCATTTGACCGGCATCATCAAAGTAACCCCAGCGCCCTTCAATCCCCACCGATTCTGCTACGCTGATCTGAACATGATCGATGGAATTATGATCCCAATTGGTGGCAAAAATAGAGTTAGCGAAGCGAAGTGAAATGAGGTTAAGTACGGTTTCTTTACCCAAGTAGTGATCGATACGGTAAATCTGTGATTCGTCGAAATACTCTGAAACCTGATCATTAATGGTTTTTGAAGAATTTAAATCGTGCCCAATGGGTTTTTCAAGTACTACCCGCACTGAGCTGTCAATGATATTGCTGCTATGAAGTCCACGGCAGATGTCGCCATAGATAGAAGGCGGCGTGGCCAAATAACACACCATTGTACGCGTGGAATCCACAAGGCCGTCAAGCACGCTATAGCTTTCTAAGGCTTTCATGTCTATGCAGGCGTAGTTTAATCGGGCCTCCAAGCGTGCCCATGTTTCTTCACAGACGGCTTTTTCGCCAAATTTTTCGATATTTTTACGGACTTCTTTTTTATAGTCCTCAATTGTCATGTCCTGACGAGCAACACCGATAATGGTGGTTTCAGGATGAATGAGTTCAGCTTTTTCAAGCTGATATAAGGACGGCAACAGTTTCCGTCGTGAAAGATCCCCGAGGGTGCCAAAAAGCACAAAATCACAGGGTTCAAAGGAATTATCCATTACCATATTCGTCGACCTTTCTTAATGATAATTTGAAAGAACAGCAATTCAGACAGGCAACACCTGTACACTGTTCCCGATTTTGAGGCACATAGTTAACACCATATGTAGTAAAATTACAACTTTTGCAATCTATGCGCCACGAGAAGGGTATTTTTTACCTGAATACCCACCATTTAATTGCTTTAATTGTCAAAAAATTACATTTTTCTTGTCACCCAGTACACAACAGGTAGTATAGGGGACATTATTGACATTTATTTTACCCTACTTTTGTTATCTGTATGAATATTCTTGAAAAAATAACTCAAAACAAAGCTGTGTTCAGCAAATCGGAACGAAAAGTCGCAGAGGTTATACTTGCAAATCCGCAAACGGCGATTCATTCGAGTATAGCAACGTTGGCAAAAATGTCGGATGTCAGTGAACCTACCGTCAACCGTTTTTGCCGTCGACTCGATACCAAGGGCTATCCAGATTTCAAATTACACTTGGCTCAAAGCCTTGCCAATGGTACACCATATGTGAACCGCCATGTTGATGAAAGCGACGGCCCAGGCGAATATACCAACAAGATTTTTGAATCCACAATGGCCTCACTCGAGGTGGCCAAGCAATCCATTGACGTTGCCACCGTTAACCGTGTGGTTGACCTGCTTACCCAAGCGCAGAAAATTTCATTCTTTGGTCTTGGGGCTTCTGCATCAGTGGCCCATGATGCATTAAATAAATTCTTCCGCTTTAATGTCCCTGTGGTCTATTTTGAAGACATCTTAATGCAACGTATGAGTTGCATGAATTGTTCAGCCGGTGACGTGGTGGTACTCATCTCCCACACTGGCCGTACTAAAAGTCTTGTAGAGATCGCACAAATTGCCAAGAGCAACGATGCCACTGTGGTGGGGATCACCTCCGCTGACAGTCCGTTAGCCAGAGAAGCCACCCATGTTCTGTCGTTAGAAGTGCCCGAAGACACCGATATGTATATGCCCATGGCCTCTCGTATTGCCCAATTGACACTGATTGATGTACTGGCTACCGGTTTTACGTTGCGAAGAGGCAACAAGTTCAGAGAAAATCTAAAACGGGTTAAAGATACATTACGAGGTTCCCGCTACGAAAAACGGGATTAACCCCTTCATCGACGCCCCTCTTTTTGATGCCGCTTAATAACAAGCGGCTTTTTTGTGTCCAATTTCCCTAACCAACTGGTAAGGCCAGAAACAAACAATACGCTTTGGATTCACATTTTTGTCAAATTGCACTACTATTCTGTAATAAAATTACGTAAGCATGTTACAGCAACGCGATTAGAACGTTTTTTCGACAATATTGTCGAAGATCATGTTAATCCAAAACGACGAAAACTAAGTGACTCACTATTATGACTAGAAGAACAAAGATACTTGCCACCCTCGGTCCTGCTACCGATACTTTAGAAACCATCGAAGCAGTACTCGCTGCTGGCGCCAATGTTGTACGTATGAATTTCTCACACGGTCAGGCACAAGATCATATTGAACGAGCGGCAAAAGTTCGTCAAGCAGCAAAAAACCTAAACAAATACGTCGCCATTTTAGGTGACTTACAAGGGCCCAAAATCCGCGTAGCACGGTTTAAAGACGGCGCCGTTCATCTCGATGTGGGTGCACCTTTTATTCTGGATGCTGAACTTGATAAAAACGACGGCGACGAACACGCCGTAGGCATCGATTATAAAGCCTTACCTGACGATGTTTCTTCCGGCGATATTCTGTTATTAGATGATGGCCGCATTCAGTTAAAAGTCACTGAAGTTATTGGTAGAAAAGTTCACACAGAAGTAACCGTGGGCGGAAAATTATCCAACAATAAAGGCATCAATCGCCAAGGTGGTGGATTATCCGCCGAAGCCCTCACAGAAAAAGACAAAGAAGATATCAAGACCGCCGCAAAAATCGATGTGGATTATCTTGCGGTTTCCTTTCCCCGCTGTGGTGCCGATTTAAACTATGCGCGTAAACTGGCACGGGAAGCCGGCTGCCGAGCGCTAATTTGCGCCAAAGTCGAACGAGCAGAAGCGGTGGCCACCGATGAAGCCATAGACGACATCATCAGTGCTTCAGATGCGGTTATGGTGGCACGGGGTGATCTGGGCGTGGAAATTGGCGATGCCGAACTTGTGGGTAAACAAAAGAAACTGATTTCACGCTCTCGTCAATTGAATAAAGTGGTCATTACCGCAACACAAATGATGGAATCGATGATAAACAGCCCCATGCCCACGCGTGCAGAAGTGATGGACGTGGCCAATGCGGTTTTAGATGGTACTGATGCGGTTATGTTATCAGCGGAAACCGCTGCCGGTAGTTTCCCAGTTGAAACCGTTCAAGCCATGGCCAGAGTGTGTGAAGGAGCAGAAACCCACCCCAGTATTAAATTGTCCAAGCACAGAATGGATGATGTATTTTCCACTGTGAGTGAAACCACCGCTCTGTCTGCCGTTTATGCTGCCAATCATTTACCCAGTATCAAAGCCATCGTGGCATTAACAGAAAGCGGCAACACGCCAAAACTG
This sequence comes from Alteromonas sp. 14N.309.X.WAT.G.H12, assembly GCF_036697315.1. Classification (NCBI taxonomy): domain Bacteria; kingdom Pseudomonadati; phylum Pseudomonadota; class Gammaproteobacteria; order Alteromonadales; family Alteromonadaceae; genus Alteromonas; species Alteromonas sp. 14N.309.X.WAT.G.H12. Next base: position 9,986 of record NZ_JBAHZB010000091.1, on the reverse strand, counting down.
ATGTCCCGTATTACCACTTCCCTCCCCATAATTGCCATGTCACGCCATCACGCGACATTAAACATCATGGCCTTGTATCGTGGTGTTAAACCGGTCTTTTTTGATTCCCGTAACAGCGAACCGGGTCAATTAAAACATGACACCATGGCTGCCCTTAAAGCCATTGGTTTGGTATCAGAAGGTGACAGCGTGATTATGACCTACGGTGATGAAATGGAAAAAATCGGTGCCACTAACGCCATGAAGATTGTTCAGGTCGACTAACTTTATTGCTAACAACGTTGGCGCTTTACGCACGCTTAAAGCGCCAACTACTATTAAGCTACTGCCAATAAGAAAAGTAATCCTCGCTATTTAACGGCGCTTTTTCAGGGGTTTCAAACATGGGCGTACCTAAATACAAAAAGCCGCTAATCTCATCCTCCTGGGCCAACTCAAGCGCGTTACGCACCAAATCACAATGGGCAAAAGCCCCGGTTCGCCAAATACCATTAAATCCTTGGGCCTGAGCTGCCATTTGCATTGCCATTACGGCACATGCGGTAGACGCTAATTGTTCTTCCCGTGGGACTTTTTCATGGGCTTTGTACTGGGTAATGGCAATGATAACCATAGGTGCACGTAACGGTAACTGAGGTGCGCGTTCAATTTCTTTTTCTGATTTATCATTCGCGATAGCAGATTGTTCAAATAGGGCGCCAAGCTTACTTAATCCACTGCCCTGACAAATAATAAAACGCCATGGCGTTAAACTGGCGTGATCCGGCGCCCGCAACGCCGCCTGTAGTATGTTATTGAGCACCTCACCCGCTGGGGCAGGTGCTGTTAGCCTCGGATGAGACCGGCGATTCAGTAGTAACTCGAGTGCGTCCAAAATAGCTCTCCTTTCCTAGCAATATGACAATATCCTACGTAGGACAATAAAAAATTACTACACCCATGTGAGAAAATGACTTGAGACGATTAAAGCCAGCCTAAAGACCAAATAGCGTGTACAAAATTGGTATATTGCCGTGATAGTACTAGGAAAATAGTACGCAACGCCACAGGCAAAACGAACGTGAATCACCGTATTTGAAAGGCGTTATACCGAGAGTAAGCTTGCGCATAAACCCATTAAGCCCGACGATGGTACAGATGATGTAATACAGCGTTTATTATAAACTTTTTCAATTCTCATGCTAAAACCAGTTATCCAACGCTGAGCAATTACATTTCATTACAATTTTACTTCGCGTTCTCCATTGGTTTGGTTAACATGTTATGAAACGTTGTTAGAGGTATTAATGTTATGGCGGCAAATGGAAGCTGGACAAAATCTTTGTTTGTAGGTCTATGGACGGTTCTAAACTTTTCTAGAAAGTTATTTTTTAATCTTATTTTTCTCACTATTCTCATTGCCATTATTGTTGCAATAGCCAGTAGTGAATCACCCGTTTTAGTTAAGAATGACAGTGCTCTGCTTTTACAGTTAGATGGCAACCTGGTTATTGAAAAAGAACATGTTGACCCTTTTGCTGAGTTTATGCAGGATGCGTTTGACGAAAAACCTGACAACCCAGAGTTGTTAGTGCGGGATGTGGTCAAAGTTATCGAAAATGCGAAAGCCGATAGTCGTATCAAGGCCATGATACTGGATCTCTCTGGCTTAAAGGGGGGCGGACTTGATAAAATGCGCACCATCGGCAATGCCCTTGACGACTTCAAAACCGTTAAACCCATTTATGCCATAGGCGATTATTTCAGCCAAAATCAATATTACCTCGCGGCACATGCCGATCATATCTACCTTAATCCCATGGGCGGCATACTTTTCGAAGGCTATGGTCGATTTGGTATGTATTTCAAAGATGCTTTGGAAAAATTAAAAGTCAGCACCCATATATTCCGAGTGGGCACGTACAAATCGGCGGTGGAGCCCTTTTTACGTAATGACATGTCCGAAGAGGCAAAAACCGCTAACCGTGCTTGGCTTGACGCTTACTGGGCGTCGTATAAAAACGATGTAGCCAAAGCCAGAGGTATCGATCCGGCTAATTTTGATGAAACCCTTGATGCCTTGCTTGAAAAGCTTGACCAAGCGGATGCTAATTTTGCCACCTATGCGTTAAATAACGGTTGGGTTGATGCATTAAAAACCCGGGAAGAAGTGCGTCAGGAAATTACCGCACTAGTGGGACCGGACGAAAGCGGAAAAGGATACAACGTTACGCCGTATCAAACCTATTTGCATGTGGTCAATCCTCCCCTTCCTCATCTCCCCTCAACGAAAGACAAGGTGGCGATTGTTGTTGCAAAAGGCGAAATTTTAAACGGCGAGCAAAAGTCAGGCACTATTGGTGGAGACAGTACAGCTCGCTTACTACGAGACGCCAGATTGGATGACACGGTAAAAGCTGTAGTGATGCAAGTTGACTCGCCGGGAGGCAGTGCGTTTGCATCAGAAATCATTCGCCAGGAAATACTCGAATTGAAAAAAGCCGGTAAGCCTGTTGTTGTTTCAATGAGCACCTATGCGGCCTCCGGGGGATACCTCATTTCTGCCGCTGCGGATAAAATCTATGCGTCGGAAAGCACCATCACCGGCTCCATTGGCGTATTTGGTATGTTTTTCACTTTTGAAGATACCCTCGGCTATCTTGGCATCAACACCGATGGCGTTGCATCCACTGAAATTGCTGGAATGTCTCCCATGCGCAAACTTGACCCGCGATATGGGGAAATCATACAACACAATGTGGAAAATACGTATCAACACTTTATCTCCCTTGTTGCAGAGGGCCGTAACATGACCCCTGAGCAGGTAGATAAAATTGGTCAAGGACGAGTTTGGATAGGAACCAAAGCCAAAGAAATCGGTTTGGTTGATGAACTCGGTGATCTGGATGATGCTGTGGCCGCGGCCGCGCAACTGGCTAATCTCACCGATTATGACACCTATTATGTTGAACAACCCTTATCGCCCCAAGAAGAATTCTGGCAAAAGTTCTTTGGTCAGGCGTTAGTTTGGGGTGCGAAAGTGCAATTTGATGACAGCAACAATCATCTGATCAAAATGGTTAAGCAAGTGATGTCAGAAGCCCAGTCGGCAACGCAACTGAACGACCCTCAAGGGATTTATTTGCTCTGTCTGGCATGCGGAGTGGAATAAACTGAAAGCCTCCCTCCTAGGCATTGATAAAGAGGCGGTGGACCAATGTGTCACCCGCCTCTATTGTGACGCAGAAGCTTATTTTAAAAAAGCATTTCCCCGGCCTACCATCAGCTACCGTAAAAGCGGAAGAAACGCTGGCACGGCATTTTTACATCAAAACAGAATTAACTTACACCCGATTTTGTTTGTTGAGAACAAACAGGCCTTTTTCGATGACGTGATCCCCCATGAAGTCAGCCACCTTTTAGCCTATCAGTTATTTGGTCGGGTAAAACCCCACGGCCCACAATGGCAGCACATCATGGTTGATGTTTTTCACGTACCGGCAAAAACCACTCACAATTTTGATTTAACCAATGTGCAAGTCAATACGGTGATGTATCAATGTGGATGCGGCGATGTGCCTCTTACCCTACGACGTCATAATAAAGTGATAAAAGGCACAGAATATTTATGCAGGCGATGTAACAATACGCTGGTAATCAAACCATAAGGACACAAGGTTTGTTACCTTAGTCCTTAATCAAACCATTTTTGTGTAAAAACTTTATCCAGTTCGGTAAAGGCGGTTTTTAGCGCAATGGCCAACTCTTTATATTTCGGCCGAGCCCCCATTGATTGAATCTGACACCCTTCGGCACGCATTTTACTATGCACTTCTTGATACCAGCTTTTGATTTGCGGCGGCAGTAATTGATTGGAGCGGTGCCCCAACCACAATAGCCCTTGCAAGGGTAAACTTAAAAAGAACAGGCCAATGGCGATGATTTGGGGAAGATAGGCATCTCCTAAGGTATTTAGCAGGGTTGTACAAGCTAATACGGCTAACGGCGGCATGGCTTTGATGGCTAACTTAGTCGCACTAACAACGCGGCATTCAGGGAAAAAGGCATAAAGCTCCCGCTTTACAGGCCAGGTTTTCATATATTCCTGCCCGTCTCGAAAAAGTGTCAACACCGATTGTGACATAGCAGCTCTCCTTGTTATGCGAGAAATACCCCTACAACAAAATAAATCAACAGGTGCCATTTACCCCTGCCAATCTATTACTCATAATACGTTATATTGGTTATTATAGCGCACTCCACAAGGGAAATAACCTGTGAATCAATTTTTACTGACAATTGGAAGTGGCTCAATAGGTTGAATATGCAATATTGGCCCCTATGTTAGAGGCAGAACAAAACATACCTGGCAGATACGCCAGACACTCAAAACGGAGAAAGTAATGGCAGAAAGCAGACATGTTCGTCTACTTATCCTTGGTTCTGGACCGGCGGGTTATTCCGCTGCAGTTTATGCTGCCAGGGCAAATTTAGAGCCTGTACTCTTAACCGGGATACAGCAAGGCGGACAATTGACCACCACAACCGAAGTGGAAAACTGGCCGGGCGATCCAGAAGGCCTTACTGGGCCAGATCTGATGGTACGCATGCAAAAGCACGCAGAAAAATTCAACACCGAAATTATTTTTGACCATGTAAATAACGTGGATTTTTCTAAACGTCCATTTACCCTTTTTGGTGATTCAGGGACCTATACCTGTGACGCATTAATCATCGCCACTGGCGCGTCTGCAAAATACTTAGGCTTACCGTCTGAAGACGCATTCAAAGGTAAAGGTGTATCCGCCTGTGCCACATGCGACGGTTTTTTCTACCGCAATCAGAAGGTCGCGGTGGTAGGTGGTGGTAATACAGCGGTTGAAGAAGCCCTGTATTTGTCAAATATTGCCTCTGAAGTACACGTCATACATCGCCGTGATACCTTCAGAAGTGAAAAAATCTTAGAACAACGCCTTCGTGAAAAAGCGGAAAACGGCAACGTTGTGCTGCATTTAAACCGTACCCTTGATGAAGTCCTTGGGGATGAAATGGGGGTCACCGGCATACGTGTGACAGATACCGTTAGCAATGAGAAAGAAGACATCGATGTGATGGGCTTGTTTATCGCCATCGGACATAAACCCAACACCGATATTTTTGCCGACCAGTTAGACATGAAAGACGGATATATCACGGTTCAAAGCGGGTTGCAGGGCAATGCCACGCAAACGTCTGTGGAAGGCATTTTTGCCGCCGGAGACGTCAGTGACCACGTTTACCGTCAGGCCATCACGTCTGCGGGTACGGGCTGTATGGCCGCATTGGATGCAGAAAAATACCTTGATGGCTTGCGTTCAGAACAAGGTTAACAATGAGGTAATGTGGGCAGGTTTCTGCCCACCCTATGTATGACGACATTACCCTATATCTCTGAAACAACACCTTTCCCCAATGTATCCAAGGCATTAGATGATCCCAATGGTCTGCTAGCCTGTGGCGGCTCATTAAGTGTGCCTATGTTATTTCAGGCTTACGTCAATGGCATTTTCCCTTGGTTTAGTGAAGACGAGCCTATTTTATGGTGGTCACCCGACCCCCGTGCCATCATTGAACTCGATGACTTTCACGTTTCACGCAGCTTGAAGAAACTGGCTCGAAAAGGGCAATATGTGGTTACCTTAAACCGGCAGTTTGAAAACGTCATCAAAGCCTGTTCATCCATACCTAGACGTCACCCAGAGCAACAGACAGTGACGAATGAAACCTGGATTACCGATGATATGGTGCAAGCCTATTGTCGTCTCCACGAGGCGGGTATCGCCCATTCTGTTGAGGTTTGTCGCGTGGATGGCACCTTGGTTGGCGGTCTTTATGGTGTGGCGGTGGGAGAGGTATTTTGTGGCGAATCTATGTTTCATCTTGAGCCCAACACATCCAAGCTTGCCATGCTCGCTCTGGTAACCCATATGAAACGCCATGAACTGGCTTTTATCGATTGCCAGCTACCTACCGATCACCTGAGTTCATTAGGCGCGAAAGCAATATCTCGCCAAACATTTATTACGCGTCTTCAAAAGCATAATAAAACCCTTGCGGATACTGGCGAACTGTTAGCCACGTATAGACATTATTGGAAAAGCGGAATTATCACACCATGAAATTTGGGCTTACCCAATCCTTTAGCTGTAGTTATCTTCCTGAAAAAGATGAACAGTTATTGGTCTATGCGGAAGAAGATCAAGATCTCTCTTTGCGTTATGGGCAACTGATTCAAGCCGGCTTTCGCCGCAGCGGCAACCTTATTTATCGCCCTCACTGTCCTGAATGCCGGGCGTGTCAGTCTATCCGTATTCCGGTTAATGAATTTACGCCATCACGCAGCCAACGGCGGCTGTTAGCGAAAAACAAATACTTGCAAACCCGCCTTACCACCACACCACACGGCGGGTACTATCCACTCTATGAACGCTATATCAATACGCGTCATAAAGATGGCAGCATGTATCCAGCCAGTGTTGCGCAGTATACCGGATTAATTGAATGTTCATGGAAGCCCCCTATTTTTATTGAAGCTTATCAAGATGACGCACTGGTGGCCGTAGCCATTACCGATCATATTGAACAACAAGATGGCGGCCATGCCTTCTCTGCACTTTACACATTTTTTGCCCCTGAGCTTGCCCACGCCTCAATGGGCACCTGGATGATCCTGCAACAAATCGAATATGCCAAAGAAAAAGGCTATAATTACTTATATCTTGGCTATCAGATTGATGATTGCCAAAAAATGAATTACAAAACCAAATTTTTGCCCCATGAACGCTTTTTTGAAAATAAATGGCAAAAAAACACGCTAATTTGACATTCAGTACTTTACAGAAGCCCATTTATTGGTTAATGTCTGCGCGGCAAAAATTTGACTTACTGAGGTAATTGCTTTTCATGGCAAAAGAAGATTCTATCGAAATGGAAGGAACGGTTGTTGATACCCTTCCTAGTACACAATTCCGCGTTGAACTTGAAAACGGTCACGTAGTGACTGCCCATATATCCGGCAAAATGCGAAAGAACTATATTCGTATTCTTACAGGAGATAAGGTTACTGTAGAGATGACACCCTATGATCTGTCTAAAGGTCGTATCGTGTATCGCGCGAGATAACACTCAGTAGAAAATTAGAATCTCAAAAATAAAAGCCCGAATAAATTCGGGCTTTTTCGTATTCAACAAAGAGGTGATAAAACGGCTTAGTTAGACTCCGCCTCTTTATCCTGTGCTTCAATACCAAAGAAAGAAAACTCAAGTTTATTCTCACCGAGATCAACTTTCACATTGCCGCCTTTGTGCAACTCACCAAACAACAATTCATTGGCCAGTTCTTTTTTGATTTCCTCTTTGATTAAGCGAGACATGGGTCTTGCTCCCATGGATTTGTCATAGCCTTTTTCCGCCAGATAAGCACGGGCAGCGGCGGTGACTTCAAGGGAAACCCCCTTGGTATCCAACTGGGCCTGCAATTCAATAATGAATTTATCCACCACTTGTAAAATAACGTCCGTATCAAGGTGGTTAAACCAAATAATGCCATCCAGTCGATTACGGAATTCCGGTGAAAAGACCTTATTGATTTCCGATAACGCATCATGGCTATGATCCTGTTGCTTAAAGCCAATGGATTTACGTACCGTCTCTTGAACACCCGCATTGGTGGTCATAACTAATACCACATTACGAAAATCGACTTTACGGCCATTGTTATCCGTAAGGGTACCGTGATCCATAACCTGCAACAAAATATTGTAGATATCACTGTGGGCTTTTTCGATTTCATCAAGCAACACCACAGAATAAGGATTTTTAATTACCGCATCGGTAAGCAACCCACCCTGTTCGAAGCCCACATAGCCCGGTGGTGCGCCGATTAGTCGACTTACGGCATGACGCTCCATGTACTCAGACATATCGAAGCGTACGAGCTCGACGCCCATAATTTTAGCTAATTGCTGGGTCACTTCGGTCTTCCCTACCCCGGTAGGACCGGCAAACAAGAAACTACCAATGGGTTTTTCTTCTGTGCCAAGTCCGGCACGAGACAAATGAATGGCATCGGTAAGGGTTTCTATCGCTTTATCTTGTCCAAACACCATCATTTTGAGGTCTCGGCTCAAGTGTTTAAGGGCTTCGCGATCAGACGCGGAAACCGATTTTTCAGGGATACGGGCCATTTTGGCAATAATCTGCTCAATATCACCCACATTGATGGTTTTCTTTCGTTTAGATACCGGTAACAAACGCTGACTGGCGCCCGCTTCATCCATCACGTCAATGGCTTTATCCGGTAGGTGGCGCTCGTTAATGTACTTCGCTGACAGTTCTGCCGCAGCCTGAAGGGCTTTTTGGGTAAACCGCACACTGTGATGTTCTTCATACCGCGATTTTAACCCTTGCAGGATTTTCGTGGTATCACTGACAGATGGCTCAACCACATCCACTTTTTGGAATCGTCGTGCCAGTGCACGATCTTTTTCAAAAATACCTTGGTATTCTTGGTACGTCGTTGAACCGATACAACGCAGTTCACCGGAACTCAGTTTAGGCTTAAGTAAGTTAGAGGCATCCATTACCCCACCTGAGGCCGCGCCAGCACCGATGATGGTGTGGATTTCATCAATAAAGAGAATGGCGTCTTCGTCTTTACTGAGTTCTTTTAAAATGGCTTTTAACCGTTTCTCGAAGTCCCCTCGGTATTTAGTACCGGCTAACAAGCCACCGAGATCTAACGAATAAACGGTGCTGTTAGCAATAACCTCAGGCACATCCTCATTGACGATGCGATAGGCCAGGCCTTCGGCGATGGCCGTTTTCCCAACGCCGGCTTCACCCACTAGCAGCGGATTGTTTTTACGTCGGCGGCACAAGATTTGAATTGTCCGCTCGACTTCTGAATCGCGACCAATAAGGGGGTCAATTTTCCCTTCTTTAGCCTGACGATTTAAGTCGGTGGAGTATTTACTTAACGCAGAACCCGATTCATCGCCTTCGGTACTTTCTTCCACGTTTTCACCACTAGCTGGACTTTCATCTTCGTTTTTACTGACGCCGTGGCTAATGAAATTCACCACATCCAAACGGGTTACATCTGCTTTTTTAAGGATATAAACTGCATGGGATTCTTGTTCAGAAAATATTGCGACCAACACATTGGCGCCGGTAACTTCGTCTTTCCCAGACGATTGAACATGAAACACCGCCCGCTGTAAAACCCGCTGAAATCCCAAGGTGGGCTGAGTTTCACGCTCATTTATCTGGTCATCCATAATGAGCGGCGTTGTATCCTTAACAAACTCTATCAACTCACTTTTAATTAAATCGATATTGGCTCCACAAGCCTTCAGAGCGTCACGGGCTGCGGAATTGTCCATGAGCGCCAACAACAAGTGTTCCACCGTCATAAATTCGTGACGGTGCTCTCTGGCAAACACGAAAGCTTCGTTCAACGTTTGCTCTAATTCTTTATTCAACATATCGCTCGCCCTCTGTTAATAGACTTATGCCTGCTCCATAGTACACATAAGCGGATGTTGGTGCTTACGCGCATACTGGTTGACCTGCATCACCTTGGTTTCTGCTATCTCAGCAGTAAATATGCCACAAACGGCACGGCCTTGGTAATGAACAGTAAGCATAATTTGATTGGCCTTCTCTGCATCCATTGTAAAAAAACGCATGAGTACTTCTACCACAAAATCCATTGGCGTGTAGTCATCATTGTTCAACAACACTTTATACATGGGAGGCGGTTGCGTCTTTTGACGCTCGGCCTGTCGCTGTTTTTCTTTATCAATACTAATCGCGTTGTCTCTACTCATAATACAATAATAGTGCCTTGGCGCTGAATAGCAGCATTTTTAATTTAAATAATCTGCAAAATACCCTTGACATGCAATGGTTAAAATATCTACAGTTTTACTATGGCCATGTGAGTGACGCACATAGCCATCGTGCTC
>NZ_JBAHZB010000090.1:0-14018 GCF_036697315.1 Alteromonas sp. 14N.309.X.WAT.G.H12 | reverse complement strand
GTTTAGAGGACATGCTTCCTTGTCTTTTATAATAGATAGCGCCAACCTGATGAACTGTACGCAGGTTAAATCCATCCAATACCATTCTAAAAATCAAATCATAGTCTTCATGGCCGCCGGCAACCCGTTCAGCCGTTGAAAATCCCCCTGCTTTTTTCACTTCATCAGTGCGGTATAGATAAATATGAGGAGGCCCTATATTAATAAAAGGTAATGCTGACATGGCTTCGCCAAAAGCAGGAAATAGGGTCTTGGTAAAACCTGTTTGTTCCGTTACTTCATTATAAGCCACACAACATATTGTTTTTTTGGCCGTTCCCAGTGATGACACCTGTAGTTCGATACACGGGGGCATAAGCTCATCGTCAGCATCCAGAAACTTGATGTATTCGCCTTTTGCGGCCGCTAATCCCGCATTTCTCGCCGCTGAAAGCCCCAGATTTTCCTGTCTGATCAACTGCACAGAAGAACGACAATTTGGCACCACAATGGGTAACTCACTGCCGTCATCAACCACAATGACTTCGATATTATGGTATGTTTGATGATCCAGCGAAGTTAACGCTCTTGACAGATATTCTTGTTGTTGGAAACAGGGGATCACTACGGTAACAAGAGGCTGTACTGTTTTGTCGTCAGACATACTTATTCATCCTGCTTTATTCAAAAAAGCTCAAGAGAGGGAAATGACGCCTTAAGGAAATCTTCAATTTCTGTTCGATAGGCAAGTGAGGCAATAACAACAAGATCAACACCAGATAAGTGTTTTTCATCTGGATTGAATACGGGTATCCCCTGTACTGACGGTATTTGTTGCCAATTCCTGTCAAAAATCGCCGCAACATCAAAACCCGCACTTTCAATGATTTCAGCAAGTCGTTGTCCTAGCTCTCCGGCCCCGTAAATCCCCACCCGTTTATGTCGCTTCATGGTTTGAAACAAGCGGATAATATAGTCGTCCCGAAAATCCCAGGGTGAAATAGATAGGCATGTTCGATAGCTAATTATATCTTGAGCTGCCCAAAAAGGTTCGTAAGGCTTGGGCGCACCGATGTAGTTTTCAAGTGATTTAACCACATGAGGATCCAACGGACTTGTCTGCAATGCCTCTATCAAGGTGGCAATACGACACCCAGACGTCGTTACAGTGGCAGACTGGATATATTGCTCCAACTCCTCTGCCAAGGCAACCAGCGCAGCGGCAGAATCCGTCGGTGTAATAGTGAAAAGATGACTGTAACAGATAAGCACAGCAAGAAGCGTCTCGGCATCTAGCGTCTCTTCTTTTTCCAGTAATTGCCTGACATTATAAGCCCAAACATTTGCGCGAGTGCGGTGCATCGCTTCCAGGTTGGTAGACATGGTGCCTGAATAACGATGGTAAATGACCCCTACAGTATGATGCATAACGATACGAGAGCCCTGTACAAGCAAACGAAACACCAGATCATAGTCTTCGTGCCCCCCTTGGGTTCTTTCCGATTCATCAAAACCGCCAATTTCTGTTAAATCCGCTTTCTTAAACAAGTAATTATGAACAGGACCAAGATTGACTAACAAGATAGCATGGAGTGGATTACCTATTGCTCTGACAATATCAATGTTATCGCCGGTATCCTCAAAAACCTCTCGGCATCCGATACAGCTGATTGTGCTACCTTGTGCGCTCATAGAGGGAACTTGCTCAGATAAACAATGAGGAAGCAACTCATCATCAGCATCCATAAACTTAACCAAACTGCCGCTAGCTGCTCTCAATCCACGGTTTCTGGCCGCAGGAAGCCCTTGGTTGTCCTGTTTGATTAAGGTGATCGGAAAGGGATAATCAGATGAATTTAATGAAACAGCCGGTACACTGCCATCGTCAATCACGATAACTTCCACAGACGTATAGGTTTGCTTAGCAACAGATCCTAACGCACGAGGCAATAAATGGCCTTGTTGGTAACAGGGAATGACAATGGTAACCACAATCTGTTCTTTCATAGTTGCTTCATTTTTTTTATAGGATTATTGTCAATGCAGGTCTTTAGGATTCGGACTGATGATATCAATATCATGGCGATCCATTCGTACAGCTTCACGGTTAATTTTATCAACTATCTCCTGTTGAAACGCCATAGAAGCAACAACATATCGCTTAATCCCTTGTAGTAACACCTGATCTAAAGACTGCACAGAATACCCGGAAACCGAATATTGATGGCCAAGCTCCGCCTTACGATCTATTAAATGGCTTACTTTTATTCCTGCTGTTTTTAAATGAGGTGCAAGGGCAATAAAAAACTCCCCTGCCCCATAAACAGCAATTTCATTCCAATGCATTGCCTTGAGTCTGCGCACAAGGCGATAGATACAATTTTGCAGATCGTTATTTATTAATCCTAGTGCCTGCGGAATGAGTTTATCGTTTTTTAACGCAATCAGTGCAGCCGGCCAATGTAGTCTACCTTTCTGCCAATGACTGGCTTTGACGATATGTTCTATCGCTTCGGCTATTTCATGGTTTTTATTCAGTGCTAATTTTTGAGACGCATCGACAACGCTAAATTCATTATCTGTACCAAAATTATCTTGATGCGTAAGGTATTCAAATAAGGCCGCTTCGCTACAGGAAGGTAACATAATGTATCGTTTAATTATTGCCGCAACTTGTTTGACATCCGGTGGAGCAATGCCTTCACGTAGCGCTAAAGATAAATAACTCAGACATGCCGATTTGAACTGTTCACAATACACGCCATTGCCGGCAACAGCGGTTCCCGTTACAGGGACGACATGGTTGTCCACTTCCCTATAGCTTAATGTGGACCCTTCATCACCAAGAAGCAGGGCCTCTATACATTCAGGAGAACGAGCGAGCCGTTCACTGATGCGGTCAAAACGATTATCTGGCGGTAGAAATGAACGATAATGGGTAGAATCAATAAAGCGATAAATTCTTTGTGTGGCAAAAAATAAAAAATTGGCTTTTGCTTGGGTACAAAAAATATTCTCTAAGGAATGCTGAATTGTGCCACCATCACCAAGATCAACAATGGCGCACTGAGCAAAATCTTCGGTTACGTTTTGCCTGACATATTTCTTGAACAAGGATTTTTGCTGCGCCACTTTATTTTCTACCCACTGCTGCTGCTTTTTAGCGCCATTAAGCAGCACGTCATATAATGCGCTTCCATGAATAACAACATCATCAATAGACTGCAACGTCATTGATAAATCAAACATGGCAAATTCATCTGGGGAAAGATTAAAATCGTCGATAAAGTTTTTCAGGGTATACCCGTTATAATTTGCCACTGTTGCGATGGTTTTTTCCAGCCACTCGTGGCTATCCGTATCGATACTGGCCCAGAACGCCGACAGCCTTGAAACGTATAACGTGTTCACTTTAATATCGCTGTTGCCCTGTAACGCAAAATAATGGGCTAATAGCGGTGAAAAAAAATATCCTTCGCGCATGACACACACGACCTGTTTCACATTCAAATGGATACATTGTTCATAAAGCCAATGAGCGAAAGCATGCATCACGGGTCCCCAAACAAACCCACCGAGATCTGACGCCACAGTGTGAATCTCATTTTCTCTAGACTGACTCAAACAACTGAGGGTTCTCACGGCATTGGATACATTAAGCTGTGAACAAAGAGCCCGTTCCATTTGCACAATATAAGGCGCATCAATAGACAATGCGAAATGTAATGCCTTGATGCCCACTAACCGTGCGGCATTCACATCTGAATCAATATTATCGCCAATATGTAACCATGAACCAGGGTGCCAATGACGGCTTTCAGCCACATGCAAAAACAGTTTCCCACTTTGTTTAGTGACGCCACATTCTGAAGATACGTACAAAGGGATATCATGCAATGAAGGATAAGAATGAAAAAAGATTTCTTGTATTTGCGTTTGCGAGAAATACATATCAGAAATAAACCCAATCTGAATCCCTCGTTTTTGCAAGTCATCAATCACTTCCAACAAGGCCTCATTTAATACAGAAAAGCGTTTCTCCGCTTCGCATTCAGCGATGGCAAAGGCTTGCTTCGCTGCCGTTGAAAAAGGCATGTGTTCGAATATCTGTTCGAAGCGAATATCTTCGCGTTCAAGATGGCATTGTCTCGCTCTTGTCTCAGCATTTATGCGAAGCGCCCCATAATCACGCTTATTTATATGCGCGGCTTTAAATACCTCATCATTTAACATTTCAAAAAGTTGGCTTGGTTGTGCAAGATGCCTAAAAACGAGGGTATCGAATACATCAAACGTTACGGTTTTAACGCCCTCAGACACCACTTGATGAACGATTTTCTGGTAGATATTCACACCCGCCCCTTAGTATCACAGGCAAAGGAGGCACGTAACTCAGCAAAACCCGCTTGCAGTTGTTTTGCAAGGACAGGGGCATGAATCGAATTGAAGATGGAAGAATATGCCTCGAAAGCCTGCTTGAGGTGTTTTAACTCAGATGCCTTACAAACATTAAAAAAGCGATCCACCAAATATCCCGAAGGTACTTTGGTCGCCTCCAGTACATGCTCAACAAGATGAATACATTCTTCCGGTTTGCCCAAAGCTAGGTAGCTTTCCCACCCTATAACTTCGCGTTCACCAAGCACTTCAGATAGTGATGATAAAACCGCAGTAAAGCTTTCTGGGTTAGCACAAACAATAGCTTTCACTTGATCGGTTTTAATCCCATCCCACCATTGATACGGGGACTTGGTAAAAATATTATCAGGCTGCGCAAACCAATTTTGCATAGCAAAATCATACAGCGCCAAATGACAGCTTAACGGTTGTGAAGATTGCCCTTTTTTAGCCGATAAAAATGCCTGTCGGGGTAGCTCCTTTAAACGAACCTGAATAAGGTTATTAAACTTTTCCGCAGACAAATACTTGGCAAAAAAACGCAAACGGTTGCGCTCAAAATAATAATTGCTAAAGGTGTTGGTGGCATTTACTGCCCCCATTTTGTGCCGCACACGGGCCTTACGAATGGCGTGAATTTCATAGCCCGCCTGTTTTACCCGGGTACACCAATCCATATCGTCCCAGTAAATAAAATGGGCTTCATCAAAGGTGCCAATATCTTCAATAATACGGGTTCGAGTGACTAAACAACAGGCTGGCACATAGTCACAATTCACCACTTCCGGTAGGCTGTCACTGTCGTCATGGCCCTTCAATGGCGTGCGAACACCATAATGTTCCCAATCGATAAACGCGCCCAGTTCTTGTAGCTTTTGCGGATTGTCCATGGTGCATATTTTCGCCCCGGCCACACCTACCCTGTCATGTTGCTGTAAGTAATCCACTAACAAAGACAAGGTATCAACATCTAACAAGATATCATTATCCAGTAGCGCGGTGTATTCACAGTCCGATGCCATCGCCGCCTGCATACCACGAGCGAAGCCCCCTGAACCGCCGGTGTTCTCAGTGAGGGCGATTAATTCCACCCATTCACCGTAGTGCTGCCTGATCATATCCTGGCTACCGTCAGTGGAGGCATTATCAACCACAAAAACCTTCATGGCAGGCCAGGTCTTTTTTGCCGGCCACAACGAATTCAGGCAGCCTTTCAGGTAAGCCACCTTATTATAATTGCATATGACAACGGCAATGGACGGCTTCATGATGTTGGTTGCGCTCTTAGAGTATTTTTTACATAGTCGGGTTCGTTGCAGTGCTCAAATGCCAAACAGTGACGATGATCAAAAAACACGCCGTGTGTGGCAGATTCTCGGATCCAAAATCGAAATTTTTCACTGTTATTTTTAAAAAGAAAATACAGGGCCGCGGCAAACTGATGATGGGCGATCCCCGCCTTAATCACAGCATCTTCTACATCAAACTGTGCCGCTAATTCGCACGCTAAACAAATATCGGCCAGACTTTGTTCCCGCCGCGTGACGCTGCGTTGGGTTTGTGCCCCAAAACTATCACCGTGAATACGGTAACGCCCCAGCACGTCGGGAATAAAATCGATACTCCCATTGAGATACCCTGCGTTTAAGATGTAAAAGGGATAATCCAAAATAATTTTGCAGTCTTGGGCCACAGTCTGTGTTAAAAAATCATGCCGGCGAAACATCACACTGCTGGCCTGCATATAGGTGCCAAAACGTATTAAATGGGAAATGTCAGAGCGCACCGGAATATTCGACCAATTGTAGTAAGATTGGCTATATAGGCGAATAGACGTATTAGTCTCAGAATCAAACATATCCGATTCATGGTAAACCATCTGACAATCTGGATTCGTATCCAAATAATCTATCTGGGTTTGCAGTTTTCCCGGTAACGCCAGATCGTCGCCATCTAAGTACGCAATGTACTGACCACGGGCTGCCTTAAGTAAGGTTTTCATATTCCTTGCCAGGCCACCATTGTCAGTTTTTATAATGACGTGAAGGTGAGGAAACTCCTCTTCCAGATGACGAAGGATCCTGGCGGTGTTATCCGTAGAAGCGTCATCACACACGATAACTTCATAGGGTGCTGTAACGCTCTGCTCAAGTACCGAACGCAAGCAGGCTTCAATATACGTTTCCAAATTATAGGCAGGAACAATAACCGATAGCTTCATTCAAATACCACGCGACGTGCCAACTGGCTTAATAATTCATATCCATCCCACTGGGCAGAAAACGTCAATGCGTTACCCAGAGGAACAATTCTGTCTATTCCTTTTATCGGCGCATTGTGAAAAACCTTGAAAAGTGAGTCTTTACTTACCCCTGCGTAGGATAAGGTTTGCCACCTTGCATCATCATAATTGAGTAATGCCTCAACACCGTCTACCCGCACACAGCACAAGGTATACTGTCCACTATGTCGTTCAATAAGCGCCGAATGCTCATGTTTTACATGGACAAGATTAAGTACCCCAACCTGTTCATTGCTATAAAGCAGATCATCGCTTTGACACCATTGGTTATAAATTAATTGCTCATTTTTACGGGTAATTGAGGGTGTTACCGCCTTCGCCTGTTTAGCTAATGCGTTGACAAAGGACGTCCAGTGGGCATCGTCTCCGCGCCAAAATAAAATACGCGGCGATGAACAAGCCTGCTGTTCAAAGGGTTCACATTCACGCCACAATAACCCCGCGGTGTTGTCATTATCGTCGATGTGGTGAAAGTCGATATAGGAAGCAGAATAGCGATCCGCAAAGCTGATATCCCGACACCTTGGCTTACAGGCTAAAGCCCGAATAGCCGTCACACTATCATCGCCTCCCCACAATACTCGGGCGTCTGCCTGCTTGCTTATTACTGCCCCATCTTGATGATCACGCTCAAAACGTACAAATTGGTTGGTATTGGCCACATCGGCATAGTCTGGCAGCGACAAAACAGCTTCCATCACCTTTAAAAGCACTTGCTGAACGTCACTTTGACGACTGGATAAACGCACAATGTTACGATTTCCCATTAACAATGCACAAACCCAGCTGTATACAAACATGGTATCCACATTCGCAGGGGTATAGTGCACCACCAACCCCACGGGCTTATACACGCCATCGGCCAGGGTATTTAGTATTTTTTGTATATTGGCGCGACGTAACCAAAATCCCAGCGCGACCAGATCCGGGAAGGCTTTACAGGTATCGCTACGAAGCAGCGCACCGGACAAGGCTTCAATAAAAGCGAGGGTCACTTTTTCGCCCACCACGGCATTTTGCTGGTGTAAGGCAGGCAATGCACTGGCAGCAAGGCGCTTTTTAAACGGTAAGATTTGCTCAATGCTCACGCTACACCTGCCGTATCGCTACAACCGCGGATCTCGGTTTTCGGTAACCGTCCGGCAAGGGTGAAATACCGCCCTTTCCTCCCACACCCACAATCATCTTCACCGATAATGGCTCCCATATCTTCTGTGAGTATGCTGAAACCGGGGTAACTGGTGGGAAGTGCCGATAACACCTGAATTAAGCCAGTTTCGCCATGGGGTAAAGGGCGAAGAGTATAGGGGCAACGCACTACCACATCAGCCAGCGAAGGCGCATGTAAATGGCCTTTTTCACACTCAACAAATACACTACCTACCTGTTCTGCCATACCATAAAAATTGTGAATACGGGTCAGCCCGGTCAGGGATGTCAGGCTGTTTTTGAAGACCCCGTTGGTGACCTGTTGATCCACCAGTTTTTTCCAGCCCCCACTGTGGATCAAAATGCCTTGTGACAAATCCACATTGATGCCGCTTCTTTCTATGGCTTTAACAAAGTGCAACCACACCATAAAGGTAAACCCGAACAAAAGCACAGGCTCCCCCTTATGTCTTTCAGTAAATTCCCTAACCGCTTGAGTATTTAGTGTCATATCAGTATTCAGCGCATAGCTAGGTTTACGGCCGAAAAAGGCCATCCCCTGAATGCCCGCGGCCCGCGCTGACAGGTCTGGGGAAGCTAATACATCCGGTGAATCAATAATCAGCATCGGCAAACGTTGCTTACCAATAAACTGCTGCATAATGGTAACTAGCGCTTTACTCTGCCGGGCACTGGTGGCTTTATCGAGGATAACCCGTGCCGGCGTTTGTCCAGTGGTGCCCGAGGAACGAAGCTCGCGAAAGACCTCGCTATCGGCGATGCTGGCTAAACGTTGTAATTTAAATAACCTTACCGCCAGATAAGGCAGTTCGTCATAGCAGCTAAACGCAGGCGGTGCTTGACTAAACAGCCTTGCATACGCAGAACAATGGGTAAGGTGGTGCTGGTGTAAGTGGGCCATCAGTGCCAGTAGTTTTTTGCTTTTTTCCTGCTGGCTCATACCATAAACCGGCTGTGCCAATAGTTCGGTAAAGCAACTCTGGTAGTTCGAAGAGGTTGAATCCATGGTCATTTCATCGTTTCCCTTGCGCAAGTAACGCCGAATAGTCCGTTTTACCATTTGGCAACAAGGGCCAGGCATCGACTTCAATCACCACTTTCCCCCGCGGCGGGCAGGATACCCATTCATCAAGCCAGACTCCTGCCACCGCTTTATTACTAGGTTCGCACGCCAGCACTAACAGGTTATCTTCGCCGCACGCTTTCACATTCACCCCTTTTTGTGCAAACAGCTCTTCAAGGGCATCCAAATTTAAACGCTCACCGAATAACTTGATGATCCGCTTTAACCGGCCACAAATATAAAAATCACCATCCTCGTCTCGATAGGCTAAATCCCCAGTGGCCAATCGTTGACTCGCTGACAGGGCGGCAAAATCCGTCTTATCTTCACAGTAGCCAAGCATCACATTGTCGCCTTCATAAATCAGTTCCCCTTCCATGTGGGCAGTTGTGATTTCACCACCATCAGGATCCATGAGGCTAAGCTTGCCGCCGGGGATGGCCTGACCTATGGACTTAGGTTTTACTGCCACCTTTTCGCAGGGTAAATAAGCCATACGGGCAGTGGCCTCGGTTTGCCCGTACATCACATAAAAACCCTTATGGGTTTTATCGGCATACTCGGCTAGGGCGTTAACATAATTTTCCGCCAATTTCCCCCCCGCTTGGGTAAAGTAGCGTAATGCGGGAAGTGCATGTCGCGTAAAGCGCAATCGCAGCAGCATTTCATAAAAAGATGGCACACCGGATAAAGAGGAGATCGCCTCATCGGTAAGTAAAGACCAAAACCCTTTATCCATGACGGTTTTGTCGGTCAACCGAATGGCTGCTCCCATCTGTAAATGGGTATGTAATACGGACAAGCCATAGGAATAAGACAAGGGCATGGTACAAAGGGCGATATCAGAAGATACAATAGGCAGGTATTCACAAATGGCCGTGGCATTGCTATCCAAATTACCATAAGACAAAGCCACGTATTTGCCGCCCCCAGTTGAACCGGACGTTGTTAGCACAACAGCCAGTGCCGCAGGCGTGTTGATCACCTTGTCATGGCGCAGGATTATTTGTTCAGCCTCCACCCAAATATTGGGGTCGAGCCGATGTAAGAGATGTTGCTTACCCTGAGCCCCAAGGGAGGGATTAAAAAGTACCACCGGATAAGCGAGGCGAAGACAGGCAAGGTAACAGGCAATGGCCCCAAGGCGGTTATCCATACTTAACGCCACCACCGGGCGAAAACTTAACTTACCCAGTTTCTCTTGCCAGCTCACTACATGGGCAAGCAGTTCAGCATAGGAAAGGCTATCCCCATCGGTTATCACCGCCACCGAGGAAGGGGGATGTGAGTCGATGGCGCGCCAGAACGCCTGTTTCACGGATAAAATAACCCATCCACGGGCAACACATGGCCGGTGGTATAGGCAGATTGTTTAGATAATAAAAACACCACTGCCCGGGCCACCTCACCGGCTCTACCTGCACGGCGCATAGCAATACGAGACTCCACCTCTTGTCTGGCTTCATCATCAAAATGGGCGGTCAGTTCGGTACTAATAAATCCCGGCGCCACCGTATTGACCCGAATTCCCACCACAGCCAATTCTTTCGCCAATGAACGACTTGCGCCACTGAGTGCCGCTTTACTGGCACCATAGGCACTTAAACCGCTGCTGCCCTGTTCTCCTACCTGAGATCCTATATTGACGATACTGCCGTGACGATGACGGGCCATCAACCGACTGGCTAACTGCATATGCTGATAAGGTGCCAGAAAGTTTATATTTAATTGCGCTTTCAAACCATCCATAGTACTGACCGACAGCGGAGCTTGATGCATAATGCCGGCATTATTTACCAGCCCCATCAACGGCCCCACATCAGGCTGATTTTGTTGTTTTTGGATCTGACGGAAAGCCTCTTTCACGGCTTTTTCATCGGTGACATCATAATTGAGGGGGATCACCCGCGACTCATACTGATTTACCAAAGCAGACAATTTGCCGTCATTTCGTCCTGCGGCAAATACCGCGGCGCCGGCACTGACACATTCATTGACAATGGCGCGGCCAATATCACCGGTGGCGCCGGTAACTAAAACCGAGCCCCCTTTTAAGATCATGGATTCAGAATTGGACATCATACCTGGCCAAAATTTCCTTTGCTTTTGCAACCGAACTCATATCGATAATATCGTCCGTGTCCAGCATCACGTCAAAGGCATCTTCTAGTTCAGCGATGAGGATCATATGGGCGGTGGAATCCCATTGTTTAATCGTATTATAGGTTAAACCGTCAGAAACCTGTTCTTCGGCGATCCCTAAAGCCTGAACAAATGTTTGCGTAAGCTTTTGCTGATTATTCACAAAAAACCTCTTTCATTATTTCGCCTTACCCGTACGGGACAACAACGACTTCAAGGTGACAGTTTGCCGCTCATAGGACGCTTTTTGCAAGCGCAAGGTGATAAATTCTCCCCGACTGTCGATTTCATAACCCAATTGCTGGTTATATTTCAACGCGGCCTGGTTATCCCGTTTCACCGCGGCATGTAACGTCTTTGTTCCCAATACGAAAAAACAATAATCATACAAGGCTAATGAGGGTGCAAAGGCAACGATGTTGCCCTGATAGTTAGGTTCACCAATATACAAACCCGGCTCAAGAGTTTGCGCCGTAACCACAGTATCGCAACGACGAGTGACTTTCACATTCACCGCGCCGATGGGCGTATCCCGATATTCGATAAGCCAATGCATTTGGCTGGTATCGGTGACCATTTTTTTAAACCAGGCCTGTTGTTGTTCTTCGCTTATCAGCGCGGTGCTTAGCATTTTTTCTCTGACGAAGTCACTGTTTCGCCATTGTCGCAATAGCTCAAGATCTTGGGCTGTAATGGGGCGCAATCGAACCTGATAATTTTCAATAACAGGCACATTTACCATAGGTTTCATCATCGGTTGATCACCTTGGCAATAGCATCGAGGACATGATAAGCGCCGTCGGCGCGGTATTTATTTTTTAACGCATTATGCATAACGTTCAGTGCCTCGGCAGATTGCCACAACTGCTTAACCGTATCTGCAATGGCGTCTAATGGCGCATGCTCAATACAATCAAAGGCTTGGCACCAACCTTCCTGCTGTGCCTGTAACGTCGCCAGACGTTGATTTTCAGCGACCATCAACAACACAGAGGGGGTTTCACACACCCCTAATTCAAATTGGCTGCCGCCTGCGGCGCTGATTGCCAATTTGGCATTGCGCCATACATCCGCCATATCCTGACAATTATGCACATGTTGTATGGGTAAATCACTTTCACCGATGACCTGCTGCAAGGCAGCTGTATCCTTAAAAGCTGCACCAGTGACGACCCTTAATGGTGTATTGTCTAGTACCGTATCCAAGGCCCGAACCAAAGGAATAGTGAGTTTTTTAGGATCACTGCCGCCAAGACACAATACGATACCGTGTCGCTGGGCAAACCCTGGCGGTGTGCCCACCTGGAATTCACGGCGCATAAGCCGATATTTCGCACCGGTACATAATACGGCTTTAGGCTGCAGGCGCTGATATTCTTCATCCAGCGCCGAAGAGGTACTGTTTACGATGATATCCGCCACTCGCACTTGCGTGAGCTGGCCATCATCCATAACCACCACCGGCGTTCCCTGTTGGCGGCATAGCGCCACCGCATTGGGCTCGATGGCGTAACCATCTACCACAACCACCGAGGCATTAATTGACTGGGCATAATTGGCAATAAAATCAGCCTCATCTGACTGACGGCTTTGCGCACATTCCACCACAGGGTAAACCCAGTCATGGCGGCTAACGGCGAGGGCTTTACTACCAGCATCAACGATGAAATGGCAGGGTATGTCATAGCTTTCGGCCGCTTGGGCCAAGGCTAATGAGCGCATTAAATGGCCCATGCCAATGGTTGGCGACACATTGACTCTAAACAGCACCGGTCTCACAGGCTCACATGCTCCCAAGACAATGCCGTGCCTTTTTTCAGCGATTGACGGGCTTTGCCCGCCAACACGTCATCCCAATGTTTAGGGGCTAAACCAAAAGCCGGGCGAACAACTTTTAAATTGTCCTTGGTGAATTTCTCACCTTGAGCAATATCGGCACTAACATAAATAGAACGCCGGTATTGTTTGGCAGCATCTTCGGCTTTGCTGCCACCATAAGTCACCTTGCCCATGGCCTGCCACGCGCGTTCAGTCTCGGTCACCAGCATGGTGAGCTCTTCTGGCTGTAAGGAAAAAGCTGCATCGACACCACCGGCAGTTCGGTCAAGCACAAAGTGCTTCTCAACAACCGTCGCACCTAAGGCCACCGCCGCCACCGCCGCCCCAATGCCACCGGTGTGATCGCTTAACCCTACCTGACAAGCAAAAGCATCACGCATATGAGGGATGGTAGCTAAATGGGTATTGCTGGGATCCGCAGGATACGTACTGGTGCACTTCAACAAAATAATTTCGTTGCAACCGTGGCGTCGGGCACATTTCACCGCATCTTCAATTTCCGACAGACTTGCCATGCCAGTAGATAATATCAGCGGCTTTCCTTTACTCGCCGCGTAGGCAATAAGGGGTAAATCTGTAAGTTCAAAGGAAGCGATTTTAAAACAGGGCACCTCTAAACTGGCTAAAAAGTCCACCGCGTCATTATCAAAAGGTGAGCTAAAGGCTAACATCCCCAATGATTGCGCCCGTTCAAATAAGGGTTGATGCCATTCATACGGTGTGGCAGCTTTTTGATAGAGTGCGTGCAACGACTCGCCATGCCACAGGCTATCTTGCTCAGCGATCACAAAGTCATCACTTTGCACATCTAGCGTCATGGAATCTGCGGTGTAGGTTTGTAACTTAATGGCGTGAGCGCCGGCTTTTGCGGCTGCATCGACCATGGCACAGGCAAGATCATAATCCTGACTATGATTGCCACTTAACTCTGCGATAATAAAAGGCGGCGCTGAAGGCCCAATCAATCTATTGCCAATTTTTATCTTATCCATCCGCCTCTCCTGCCAAAATATCCATCACCCCCTCAACAAGAATTTGTGGATCCACAGGCTCTGGCGACATGTCGGTGGCAAACTCCGGCATTAAGGTTCTGGGATCTACCGTTCCGCTTATCACTAACGACGG
>NZ_JBAHZB010000008.1:0-75744 GCF_036697315.1 Alteromonas sp. 14N.309.X.WAT.G.H12 | reverse complement strand
GGTTAAAACGCCGAAACGGATTTATGCAAATATACAAGAAAAGCTGGGGCAACAAAAAGCAACCATTGCCCTTGTTGATTTTTCCGAGCAGTTTATTCTTTTCTCTGCTTATCCCATTGTACATTTTGGGTATCACACTTCAAACGAAGGGCAATTATTGGCGGCATATCAGTGGTTAAGTCGCACCGGAGAGCATAAATACCTGCTGGTAGACGAACGCCTAGTCAGTGAAGAGTGTTTTGACTTAAACCAACAGATTTCTGTGGGTTATGCCCATCGTAAAAATTGGCTATTGCTCCCGGCTAGCGGGTTAAAACGTCGGTGCTTAGACAATACCACTAACGCCGTAATGTATCGCTATCCTCACGAATAGCTCACATTCGTTTTCTAGCACTTGGCGAGATAAGAAAAGCAAAAAAATGCAAGACTGCAGCCAAAGAAATAAAATCTAGTTTGCGTCAGCTTCTTTCAACCTTGTGGCCAATTGGTAATTGCCTTGGGACAGGGCGATATCGGCAACGGTGTTACCGGCAAGATCCTTGTGATGGGGATCGGCCCCCTTTTCGATGAGTTCATTAACCAATGATTGGCGGTCGAACAGGCTGGCAAACATTAGCGGGGTTTGGCCCTGGGCGTTGGTTTCATCAATATTGCAGTCTGCGAGAATAAGCTGTTTGGCAATGCTTAAATGTCCTTTGAATATTGCCCCCATCAAGGCCGTATTGCCTTTGTTGTCTTCTTGGCAAGCATTAATGTTTTCGTTGCTAAGCAGGTAAGACACGGCCTCGTTATGACCATGGTAGGCCGCTAAAATCAGTGCGGTATAGCCTTTATTATCGGCCACATTGCCATCAAGTCCCGCTTGGTAAAACGCCTCTAGCAATTCAATATTTCCTTCACGAGCGGCATCAAAATAGTGGGTTTTTAGATCATCAATGCTGGTTTGGGCGTGACAGAGGCTGGCGCTCAGCATGAAAGTCAAAACTAACAATGTGCCTTTGATGATTTGCATGGTGTCGCTCCTATTGTTGATGAACCGTTGATAACAAGTTGATTTAAGTAAAAGAGTGTCTTAAATAAGATGGTTGGTGGTTAACATTGCCCTACCCAAACGGGTAGGGCGTGCGTGTTATTACATCAAGGCAGCTAAGCTTTCCGCTACTTGCTTTGCTTTTGCGGCACGGGTGGCTTGCTCGTCCATCAGGGCTTTGGCTTCTGCACGTACTTGCGAGATAGAGACGCCCGCTAATTTCGCAACGCCAGTACCGTATTCTTTATCCGCGTTGTACATAAAGGCACTCATGATGACGCGGATTTCTTCTTCCGGTACTGTTGCTAAGGCACCACCTAAGTTGTTAATGAGGTGCATACGGCCTTCCTTATCAAGGTTGCGATAGAAGTCACCGGCTTGTTTGAAGTTTTGTTCCTTGTAGTAAGGAATTTGCTGCGTCATACCAGCAAGGGGTTTGCTTGAATAACGGTATGTTGGGTCTTCATTTAAGTCTAAGCGACGGCTAGGTTGATAGTTCACATCACGTGCTGATGAGGTGGTACGCAGCTTGCCGTGTTGCTCGTGGTTGTTAATTTCAACCTTTTTAGGGGCATTGATGGGAATACGGTAAGCATTCACACCTAAACGGTAGCGCTGGGTATCCGCATACGAGAACAAACGACCCTGTAGCATTCTGTCTTCCGACGGCTCAATGCCAGGAATTAAGTTACTAGGCGCAAAGGCGGCTTGCTCTGTTTCTTCAAAGAAGTTGTCCGGCACGCGGTTAAGTACCATACGGCCAATTTTACGGGAAGAGACTAACGACTCAGGCCAGATTTTGGTGGTATCTAACGGGTTGAAGTCGAAATCGTCTAACTGTTCTGGCTCAAGTTCTTGTAAATACAAGTCCCAAGACGCAGTTTCGCCATTTTCACCGATGCGGGTGTAAACGTCAGTGGTGTGAGGTTGAAAGTCCATACCCTGTACTTTCATCGCTTCTTCAGCGGTGAAGTTTTTAATTGGTTGGTTCGATTTCCAAGTGAATTTTACGTACTTAACGTGACCTTGCTCATCAATAAACTTGAATGCATGAACGCCTGAGCCGTCCATATTCAGGTAGCTTGCAGGTGTGCCATAATCAGAAAACAGCATGGTTAAGGTGTGGGTCGACTCTGGTACATGAGAGAAGAAGTCGAAAATACGCTTAGCATCTTGCTTGTTGGTTACCGGCGATGGCTTAAATGCGTGAACCATATCCGGGAATTTAATGGCGTCACGAATAAAGAATACCGGGAAGTTGTTACCCACTAAATCCCAGTTACCTTGTTCAGTATAAAACTTCACCGCAAAGCCACGGGGATCGCGTAGTGTCTCGGGTGACAGGTGACCGTGAACTACGGAGGAAAAGCGTACAAAGACTTCTGTTTTTTTGCCTTCGCCTTGGAAAGGAGCCGCGATGGTATCATCAGATAAGTCTTCATAGTTTTCATAGTAACCATGAATACCCACACCGCGGGCATGAACCACACGCTCGGGAATACGTTCACGATCGAAAGCTGCCAGCTTTTCAATGAGGTGAGAATCTTGTAACAGCACCGGGCCCCAAGGACCTGCGGTTTGTGAATTTTGGTTATCACCAACAGGTGCACCATTTTGACGAGTCAGCGTATCAGCTTGAATGTTCAAGCTCATGCTTATCATGCCAACGGCGACACAACTTATAATACTACGGGTAAACGATCGTTTCATTTATGCAGCTCCTGAAAGACGAGTGTTATGGGTTGGGTTTTTCTAAGCGACACAAATTTGTTTCGCTATCATAGTTATTCATATCGTGACAAAGTGATTTCGCGGGTTTAGTAACGAACGTTTTGCTTAATCAGTTTTGCTTCAATTTTGCTTTCAATAGCGCTCCTTGAAAGCTGGGAGGATTATGCGTTTTTATTTAAAACTGTTTTAACTAAATAAAGAGATGCAGTTGATAGGTTTAATAGATGTGACTAAAAGTGTGAATAGTGTTGGGGGGATCGCCACGCTTCGGTATCTTCGTGGTGGGTGAGTTTTCCGCAGAGTTGAACGCCGGTAATACCAGCCACACAGCTCACATTAGTGGCTTTGTGGTTGGTATTCTTGTAGGAATCATGGGGCCATGGGGTCGTGGGTTTTTAAGACCGACATTAAAGAGATTAACGAGTCCTTAGGCTCCGCCATCTAGAATGTCTCACCTTCGTCACCGTAAATGGCCACGGTCACCTTGCCCGTGGTATCGACGCTGGCGCGATACATGCCTTCAGAATTAAAGGGCATGGCAATGTTTCCTTTTCTGTCTAATATGATCACACCACCGGAGCCTGCTTCGGGAGATAACACCTTGTGAATGACTTCATCGCCGGCCTGCTCAATGGTTAAGCCGGCGTATTTTACGCGGCTACAAATATCGGCGGCTACATGGTTACGAATAAAGTACTCGCCGTGGCCGGTGGCAGAAACCGCACAGCTTTCGTTGTCGGCCCAAGTGCCCGCACCAATAATCGGGGAGTCACCAATACGGCCCCAACGCTTGGCCGTCATACCGCCGGTAGAGGTGCCGGCGGCAAGGTTTCCGAATTTATCTAATGCCACCGCGCCTACGGTACCGAATTTATAATCCACTACCTCAGGGTCGATATTCATGGCGTGATCGTTTTTCATTAAATTCAGCTTCACCTTTTCTAAAGCATCTTTACGGCGCTGGGTGTCAAAGGCGTCATTGGTGGTCATTTCAAGGCCATTGGCCTGAGCAAAGGCATCTGCCCCAGCGCCGCTTAGCATAACGTGTACCGATTCGTTCATCACTAACTGCGCCGCGGCAATGGGGCTTTTGGTGTGTTTTACTCCCGCCACTGCGCCGGCTTGTTTGTCTTGGCCGCGCATAATGGAGGCATCCAATTCGTGCTCGCCATCCCAGGTGTAAACCGCGCCATAGCCGGCATTAAATAAAGGTGATGCTTCCATAACCTGAATGGCGGTGATTACCGCTTCTTCGCTGGTGCCACCTTTTTCTAATACGGCATAACCGGCTTTTACTGATTCGGTTAATTTAGCGCGATATTGGGCCTCTTGTTCATCTGACAAATTGGCCTTTGTAATGGTGCCTGCGCCGCCGTGTATCACCAAAGCAATGGGCGGCTCGGACTTGGCAAAAGCGCTAAGGGCAAATAAGGTGAGTATAAAAAGTAGTGTGTGTTTCATAAACGTTCTCGTTTTTTTGTTGGGGCGAATTAGAACAACGGGTTTGCCAATTTATCATAGCTAGCGATTTTTTATGATGTGGTATTTTTTACGCTAGCGTAAGTTCTGCTGCGGTCTTGGTTTTTTCAATCACTTACCTTAACCGTGTTCGGTCTGATTGAAAGTCAAAAAACAAAAAGCCCAACAAAGAAATACCTTTGCTGGGCTGTGCTTTTTATATAACGTGTTATGGATTAAAAATCGACTTTCACTTTTAATGCCACCGTGCGTGGTTCACCAATTCTCAGGCCGCCGTAGGAGTCGGCTGCGGCCCAGTATTCTTTATCGAACAGGTTGTCGACGCTACCGATGAGTGTTACGGGAACGTCATTGATTTTGGTCGAGTAGCTACCACCACCGTATACTAGGGTGTAGGAAGGTAATTCCCAGTAATTATTCGAGTCTAATGTGGTTCTGCCGTGGTATTTAGCCCCCAGATTCACCGTTAACCCGGGTATGGCAGCAACGTTATAGTTGGTTTGTATGCTGAACTGTGATTTCGGCGTACCTGCTACTCTATTACCTTCCGTACTATCACTGGTTTTATCGTATTCTGTATCTAACAGCATGGCTTCACCATACAGTGCCAAATTCTCAGTAACATCCATCGCAGCACTAAGTTCAAGGCCTTGATAAATGCTGACCCCTTCTTGTACCAGATAGTTATCATCGGTGACTAAGGTGGCCCCGCGTTCTATACGAAAGAGTACAGAGGTCATTGACCAACCATTGCCGGATGTTTTCATACCTAGTTCATATTGTAAGCTTTCTAATGGCTCAAGCATTTCGTCAGCATTTTCGTAGCTATCACCCACAGTAGAGGTTTGGCCTTCAATGGATTCGACATAGCTGGCGTAGTAGGTAGTGTCCGCATTCGGCTTAAACATCAATGCGAAAGTGGGGGTTACTGCGGTATCGTCATAATGGTCGTGGGTAGAAAAATATGCACTTGGCGTATGCTCAATGCCATTTGAACGCACACCAACCAAGGCTTCCCATTCGTCACTAAGTTGAATGAAGTCACTTACAAACACCGAGTCTTGGGTATCAATCCAGGCAACGCGAACATCTTTTTGTAGTTCAGCTGTGTAGGTGGGTAAATCCACATCGTCGAACAAGTTGTCTGTGCCATAATCCCAGGTTACCAAGCGGCCGTAATCACCGCCATCATTACGGTAAGTGGTGGCTTTTTGGTGAGTCGCACCAATCACAATATTATGAGTAATGCTGCCGGTTTGTACGTCACCGCTTAATATGCCTTGAATCTGTGTATAGGCAACGTCAAAGTATTGTTCATACAAGGCGACATCAAAATCCCCTTCACTATTGAGCAGATAGTCGAGATTTTTTACCCAGCGGGTTTCATTTTTGGAGTAATCATAATCAATATGGGCTTGCCAGTTATCGTTAATGGTCCAGTTCAAACTGGTTAACGCGATCATATTTTTATATTTGTCGAAAGTACCGTCTACGGCTAAATTGCGAGAGCCGCTTACAGTGTCGGGTAATGAATCTGTGCTATCTAAGGAATTGTTCAGGTAGGTCCAGGAATTTTCGACTAAGCGATCATTATAAATAAGATCCACTGTCCACGATAAGGAATCAGTGATGTTGGTATCAAAGGCTAATGACGCGGTTTCACGATCGATGCTACCGCCATCTATATAAGTATCGCCTTTTTCTTTTACCAGGTTTACTCTTACGCCGTAATCGTCATTTTCGCCAAAACGTTGGCTGGCATCAATGTGTCCACTCAATACGCTGTCACTGCGGTAACCGATATTGGCGTTCGCAAAATCGCCAGTGGCTCTTTTGGTCTCGTAGTTTACAATACCGCCAGGTGCGGCCATGCCATACATAAAGCCAGTTGACCCTTTTAACAAGGTGACTTGTTCGAAGGCTTCATAAGGCAGCTCACCGCTAAAACTGTTAATGGACAAACCATTTACTTTAAAACTTTGGGTATAGTCTAAGGCCAAGCCACGAACACGCAGGGTATTTCCAAAAGCACTATAAGCACTGCCGTCTACCGATACGGAAGCTTCACGGCTGAACAAACTATCAAGGGTATTTACCTGACGTATTTCCATATCCTCTAGCGAAATAACATCCACGGAGAAGGGGGTATCAAGCACAGAACGATTGCCCAAAGCGCCGCCATTATTTTCAGTGCTAAGTTCATTGATTTTGTGCCCAACCACGCTGATAACTTCAAGGCTTTCATCAGTGTTGTCGTCATTATCATCAGCCGCGAAAGAGGAAAAGCTACTTAACATCAAAGCGGCAGAACAGGCTAGGGTGAGTTGACTTTTCTTGAAGGCAAGTCGTGAGTTATCCATTGAGTGCTCCATATTTTTACAAAGAGAGTGAACCGTAATTAACGTTATTATTATTTTGGTCGATTCATGCAGGTGTTGAAAAACGGGCAGAATACTACATCAAATGATAATCATTACCAATTGTATTTACGTGTTCTCTACAAAAAATGGTATGGATAGGTGGAAAAAGGCAGGGCGCGAGGCTTACAAAACCTTCGCGCCCTAGGAAGCGAGGCTTCTGGTTACGGTTGTTTTTCTCCGTCCTTATAAAAACTTTCGCCGCTTTTAATGCCGTCTTCGTAAACTATGCGTTTACCGTCTCGTGCACCGTTTTTCCGCTCTTCGAATAATGTCAGTGCACCATTATCGGCGAAGGCATATTGAGGGCCGTTTAATTTGCCGTTTTTATAATGTAAATCGAAAACCACATAACCCTGGGGATTATAGCCTAGCCATCGCCCCACTTTATGGTCATGTTTATAGGTTCCATGCCAAATGCGATTTCCATCTTTTTCGACCCAATCTCCGTCTTTTTTGCCTTGGTTATACATGCCAAAGGTTGCTTTGGTTCCATCGCTATCGAAAGAGGCATACTCGCCGTGTTTTTTTCCATCTACATAATGCTCTTTAACAATGAGCGCTTGGGTATTTCTGTTTTGTACAGTGCGCACCCCATCTAATGTTCCCGCATTCGAATAGGTTTCCAGGATAATGTCGCCGTTTGAATTGGTGTCGCGCCATTGGCCTATTTTAAGCCCGTTTTTGTACCGGCCTTTTATGGCTTCATTGCCTTCATCGCCTTCGCTGTACATACCATCGCGCTTACCATTGGTCATATTTTCAATAATGGAAAACCCTTCATGGTAAAGGCGTTGCCGCCCTTCTTTGCCGTAGTGATTTACTTCCTCTAGTGAGATCAATTTGCCATCTTCGATACCTTCTCGTTTAACCAGTTTATATGGCAGGTTTGCACTGCGATAAAACCCACGATGGGGATCGTGTACCCCGGCGGCAATAAAGGTTTTTACTTCGCCTAACTCCCATGTGGTTTCTTTTAAACCTGATGGATAACCATCGATATCAATGGGAATGGTTTCTTGGCGTAACATACCTTCGGTGGTCCATTCTCTTTCTTCGATGAATTTGCCGTTTTCAGTTCGTTGGGTTTCACGCACTAATACGCCGTTTCGGCTCCAGCGTTTGGTGGTGAGTACTTCTTTATTTTGTTTATAATGGGTGACAGCATTAAGAGCGCCGTTGTCGTAGTACTGCTTGGCAACACCTTCTCGTTTACCGTTAACGTAGGGAACTTCCTCTTGCAGGTAACCGTCTTTGCTGCGCATTACTGCGCGGCCAGTAAAACCGTCGCCTAGACGATAAAGTACCCGTGATAATAACCCTAACTTTCGTTCTTCGGCCACTTGGGTGCCGGTAAACGTGCCACGTGCAATAACGGGGTTTGTGCTTTGTAAGGTAACGATTAACTCACCGGCTTCATCATATACCGGTAGGGTATACACGCCGTCATTATCAGGCTCAACATCACTTTCGTAGTGGTAGCGGTAATTGATTTCATTTTTAGTTGGGCTTAAATTTACGTCCAAGTATTCAGTGGCAGCATAGGCTGCAATAGGAAATGCCAAGTAAAGTACCAAGCCGTATTTTAATAGGTTCTTCATTATTCATCCCCTGTAGGTAGATCAGGAAACGTCACACTGAATTCATGTTCAACAGGTTGCTCTACGATGACGGCGGCTTGTACCGTTTTGGGTACCCCAGCAATGCGTAGCGTGTTATTAGGAAACAAAACGGCCTTAATAGGAGTGGACGGTGATACCACCTGTTCTTTGTCCAATGGCATTAGACTAAGGGCTTTGCCCTTTGCATCGAAAAAGCGATAATCCGCAAAAATATCTCCCACCGTGTTAACGTTTTTATTAAGTGATAGGGCATCCATAGACACGACCCAGGGCGTGGATTCATTTAACGGAAATGTGGCAGGTTTCCAAGAACGGGTTTTAGAACAGGAAAGAGAGACTTTACGTTCGCCTAAACCATAAAAATACTGCCTTATCCCATCTTCAGTTTGCAGTAATAGTGCACTGGGGTGGTCAAAGCTATTCTGCTTTTCACTGACTGCAAAAATTAATGGTGAACCTTGCTCTTCAGCCTGGGGAGAAAGCGTTGCTGAGCAAAAATCAATTTGTGGTTGTCCCAGTGTTAGCTTAAGTTGGCCGTGTTTTACACTAGCCGCTGTCATGGCTTCTACGTTTGTATCGGGTGGGTCTTGTTTAAAAAGATAAGATGTTTGCGGCTTGAAATTAGGGTTAAAGCGTTTTGCATCGACGGTATAAAATGTGACTTGTTGAGTGGCTTCAGGTTTATCCGCTGACCGCTTTAAAATAAAGTTTAACGTCGAAGGGAGGGCTTCACTGCGTATCAAAACGCGGTAGGCTTCTTCATAAGGACTTGCCTGATAGCGCACATTACTTTCTTCGGCAGTAAGCCACTGGGGGGCTTTAGGGTAGGCCCGAAACTGTACTTCTACAGATTGTTGTTTTGAAAAATTAAAGAAAAGCCGGTCTTTTGCTTGCCCTTTAAAGGTCAGTGCATAAACGTTGCTATCGTCGGTAGGTGTAATATCGATGGTTACCCCTTTGTCGCTATACTGGCCAGTGTGGTCGTCATTTATCGGCACGTCTACCATGAATGACGTGTCTGGATACCAAGCCACCTGGGTTTTCACGCTGGCCACGGTGTCGGTGATATTGGATAAATCACCTGGGCCGATAAAGTGAATTGTGGAGTGACTTATTTTTCCTTCGTCTTTGTAGTTATTATAAGAGTAGGTTTCGCTTATTTGAAAAGGCGACGTTATTCGCTGACTATTCTTGTCAAAAATTTGTGGGTCGCTGATGACCACTCTGCCTAAAAAACCATTCTTATTAACGGCATGGGCTAGCTCCAAAGTCAACGCGCCGTCGTCTAGTTCAACCGTTCCATCTTGCTGACTAAAAACCTTGCTGGCATCCCTAATCGAGATAATTTCCTTGGTTGGTGCTGAGTCTGCTATTTCCGTCCATCTATTTGACCATTGTGCTCGCATTGTAGGTAAATAGGCAATGTGCCCATCAGACACCTTGTTGGTGACTTCTGTTGAACGCAGATGAATCACTTTTCCTTGAATGGTTTTCTCGATATTGGTTGTCACTACCTGATTGACAATCCATCCAGATGCACGCTCTATCTGCGCAAGCCCGGCGACCTGGCCGTTAGCTGATGTGCCTTCGAAGCTAACCCAAATGTCGCTATCGGTTACTTTAGTCACGGTAAAGGCAACATCGGCAATGCCTTTAACGTTGCCACGAGTTTGCCATCCTTTCTCTGGGCTTAACGATACGGTGAGGTTAGGTTGACTGATTTGATCCATCATACTTGCCAAACTACCGCCCAGTACATTACGCAAGTTATCTTTTAGGCTTTGTTGGGGGCTACTTACATCAACAAGCGCACCGGTTTCGCTGTTAATAATCATATCGACACCGGCCGCCATTTGATTCAACAGAGCTGGAGGAAGCCCTCCCTCCTTTGCGCTACTAAATTCTTGAGATCCTATTCTCATGTCTAAGCGGTTAGGCTCAATATGCAGTGTTAAATTATCGCCTTGATGGTCGCTCACTTTATATTCCGCGTAGCTATTAACGTGAAAATCCTGTGAGTTTATTTCTGGTGACGATAATTCTAGCGACTGAATTCTATTGTAAAAACGGTGCTCTCCCACGTCGGGATTAAAAACCACACGATCATTGGTGCATCCGCAGAGCAAAGTAAGTATCGAAAAAGTGAAAAAGTAGATATATGAACGCATAAAATTCCGTTATTTAGCTATATGAGAAGTGCGATATGGCAAACGCGAGGCGTAAAAGAAGAGGGGTGAGTCAATACAGACCACAGCCACAAATGAATTATAGAATGAGGTAAAGTGCATTCCCTTCGTCTTAGGCAATGGTTCGCTAAGACGAAGGGAATAGGGTATCAGTGGTGAGAAGGCAAATAAAGGGTACGGAGCGCTCCTAAGGTAGCGAAAGCCTAAAAAACCTTCAATAGGCGGTCAATTCCTTTTGACTATCTGGTTACTACCGTCTAATTATTTGCTTTTTTGTCAGAGGCTTTTTCTATATCAGGCGCTCTGTTGTCGTTGCCTTCTGGAGCTGCGCCCTCATTGCTACCCTCTTCTTCGCTGCGTGTTTCGTTGCTTCTAAGATCGAAGGTATCCTTGTTTGTTTTCATGTTCACATATTCTTCGCTTACACCGATATTAGCGGTAAGTACGGTCAGGAATTTGGTATCTTGGCAACATTCATTAATAAGATCTTCTAAGTCGCAAAGTTCTTCACCATCCAGAAAGTAAAGGCTTTGGGCTAACTCTTCAATTTCTTTAGATAGCAGTGCTCTTCCCGCCTCGGAGTAAGGCTTTTCTACTTCGGCACGCTTACTCTCCAAGTACTGCTTAACGGTATCTTTTGTGGGCAAAGAGCCAAGCATTAACGCAAGAGTGACAAAACCGGCATTATCCGTGGTAGGACGGCCATCTGATTTTGTTCTGTAAAGCAGTAACCCTAGCAGTAGCCATGCGGCATCAGAAATTTGAAACTCTTTGTCTTTATCAGAAGAAAAACGGGTACCTTCGGCTTTTAAAAGGCGAATGAGATCTTTACGGTAGTGATCAATCAGATCCAATGCGCGCAGTTCCATCACGCCAATACCAAAGTTTCGGGTGCCTAACCCTTTGGTAATATCCAGTATTTCGAAAAAGACCTGATTCTTTTTAACCACGTTAATAAGGTCTGTTTGGGTCGTGTTAATGGATTGCGGGTTTTGGTGATAGTGTTGAAAAAACTGAGAAATAAAGGATTCGCCTTTACTCCTATTTTTAATCACTGTGGTGTCTTTATTGTTTTCTGTACCGGCTTTTTCAATATACCGAAGCACATCACGAAACGCTGAGTTTTGAAAACTTTCTTCAATGGTTTTTACCAAGTGTGCCAGCTTTTCTTCCAGCGTATCTTGTAGTGCCGCTTTTCTTTTT
The DNA here is from genome assembly GCF_036697315.1 of Alteromonas sp. 14N.309.X.WAT.G.H12. Taxonomy (NCBI): domain Bacteria; kingdom Pseudomonadati; phylum Pseudomonadota; class Gammaproteobacteria; order Alteromonadales; family Alteromonadaceae; genus Alteromonas; species Alteromonas sp. 14N.309.X.WAT.G.H12. Next base: position 64,076 of record NZ_JBAHZB010000008.1, on the reverse strand, counting down.
GCTAATTGCTGTAATGCTCCATCATTATTTGAACGTTTACTGAAGGCATTCCAAAGGTAATTGTCTTCGTAGGTTAGCATGCCGCTACGTTCTAGCTCTTTGGCAAACAGGATCACCGCAGCACAGGCCCGTTTGGCATCAATAATCGATTGGTTTAGCGAAGAGTTAAGTTGAGATACCTGTTCAACCTGCGCTTCCATCATTTTGACTTGCTCTCTGATGGAGTCATTTTCCTGAATGGTTTTGGCTAATCCGGCAATGCGTATTGCTACCATGGCGCCTGCAAAACCTAGTGCCCAACCGCCCAAAGCGTCGAAAAGACCAGTATCTTCTTGTGACAAGTGGGGGCGTAATAGTGCTTCGGGAAGTAACCTTAACTGTACAGTTAGCCAAAAAAGAAAAAACGTGACCGCACCAAAAAACAGCGTCCAACCAATCAGTTCCACTTCATGACGGTTCGATAAGGTCCTTTTGAGCCAGCTTATTTTTCGAGCTTTTGCATTCGCCATATCCTTAAATCCCGTTCTGTTCTTGAGGATCATCGTTTTGTTTGACAATCGCTTCAATGGCCGTTTTCTGCTCATCGGTAAGCTTACCTAGCTTGTCTTCAAGGGACCTCAACCAATCCCGATCTGCGATGGTTTTTTTGTGCTGATTGATGAGGGCTTTGAGTTTTATCTCAGCCGCTTCGCTGTCTGTGAGTAATACCGAAAATATTTCTTCGTGGGCGCGCTCAGTAAATTGAAGAATAAAAGCCACGATACGATGTACTTGGGTCGTGTGAACAACCCCTTTACCGAGGGGAATATCGATGGATATTTTTAATTCGCCGTCGGCGGGATCAAGAGACATGGACAAAAATTTGTATTCAAACTGATACCAAGCCATAACCGAGGCAATAAGGCTGTATTCGGTTTTATCTAAATCAAACTTAAACATCCAGGGTGTTTCGAACCTAAGTAAGTCGTCATCGGAGTAGTCGATAACAAGCTGCAGGCTATGCTCACCACTTCGGTTGGCATATTGTTCCGTTGAAAACCCAAATATAAAACGTTTGTTTTTCTCGTCGTGGTTGTATTTATAGTCTTTTTCTTTGAAGTATTGCAGAACAACTTTGTCAGCGCTCTCCGCTACAATTTGTGTCACTTCCTGAGTTTGTGGCTCACTTTCAACGGGTTCATCCGGTATATCTTTAACGGTTTCATGGGCATTGGCCACCAACCCCATTAATAGACTATCTGCGGTTTCGGTAAGGCTGGTAAATTGCTCCGCAAAATTCGCTGGCTCGACCTCGGTGGCATCGTATACTACGGCAAAACCGTCGGAATCGATGATGATGACTAAACCCGAATTTTCATCTTCTGTTTGGATCTTTTCTTTCTCTTTTACGCGCAGAAATTTCTTTGCTAGGTTGGTAAATGCGCCGTCGTCATAGATGTTGAAAAACAGGTGAGCTTTGGTATCGCTACCATAAACACTAATGGACAGTGGTAGTGTATTCTCTTGTGCTTGACGGCTAATCGTATAGGGTGATTCTGTTTTTACAGACCAGTTTTCATGTTGCTCTGCGATTTGACCGAGAAGTACAGAATAGTCCTGCATCAAGCTCATAAATTCATCCTTTTATCATTTGGGCGTGTGGTTAAGTGACCAGTAAAGGGGAGGTACAAACCCGACAGGACTTAGTCATTTGGTGTGATAACTCCATTAAACGTAAAAAACAGCCATAATTCAAACCATTAAACGTGTACTAGTTATATTGACCAATACGTTATACTCCCCGCGACACTGTAATACGGTGCAGGGGCGTGACACTATGTCCCCCTTTCCATCGGCGTCTATTAAGGATCATCTACTTGAGAACCCTACTGCTTTTCGCTAAACATATTGCCACCAATGAAAACAGCGATAAGCTTTGTCGCGAACATCTTGCCTCGGCTTTCTTGTGTTTAATGCCATACGTTGTTGACGGTAATAACGCTATTTATAAAAAGCTTAGCGATGTTTTATTGCCCGCAGATGTCAGCATTGAAGCCATGGCCGATAAAAATCGCCCTCATGCCAATAATGCAGTACTGCAAAGCATGGTAAGACGGCCCATCCTGCCTTTTTCTTCTGGGCTTTCCACCATCCTCGATAGCGTGCGTCCACTGGCATCGACTGACGATTGGATAAACAGTTTGGTCTTGTTTCAATTACCGGAAGAAACCTCGGATTATCGTGAGCAGTTGCAGAAATTAGAGCAACTAAAGACCACCTTGCTAGGTGAAGTATACGGCCAAGATGACGCGGTGGAGTTTCTCATCGACAGCTTGGTGAAAGGGCTGTGGCAGCCAGCACAAAACCGGCCCCAAGGACTTTTTTTCTTTGCCGGCCCACCGGCATCGGGCAAAACGTTTTTGGCCGAACGGTTTGCTCAGAATCTAAATGGCGACTATCGGTACAAGTTATTTGATATGACCCAATACACCAATGCCAACGAAAGTTTTGGTTTGGTGGGAGCGAAAAAAACTTACGACAGTTCGGCACCCGGGGATCTCACCGCTTTTGTTGAAAAGCATCCCAAGTCTGTGATTGTGTTCGATGAGTTTGAAAAAGCCCATACACAAGTGTTACTGACTTTACTGCGCATGCTTTCGGCAGGTTTTATAACCGACGAATACACCCAACGGGATGTGGATTTTCGTCAAACCATAGTGGTGTTTACTTCAAATCTTGGTAGTGCGTTATACGAAAAGCCGGATTATCTAAGTCGCATTGAAAGTCGGCCGGACAAAGCGCGGGCCGCCATGATGAGCCAATTGCGAGACGAAACTAAAATAGAGCGCGACCGTCAGGTAAAAGCCATACCACCGGAATTGTTATCACGGTTGTCACAGGGAAGCATTGTCCTGTTTAAAACCTTGGGTGTCGATGAACTAATGCAAGTGGCGTATAAGCAACTGGCTACCGATTTTAAACATTTTACCGCTAAAAGCCGCATTCAATTTTCTAAGCCCGATGACAATGTGGTTCGCCTGCTGCTGACTACCTTTGCACCTTTTTTCGATATCCGTGACATCAAGGCCAATATCAGCAGTAAAGTGCTCGACCCCATTACCGATTATCTTCGTATTCATCCGCAAACCGATATAAAACGAGTAAACGTCACCCTTGGGGAAGATGTGATAGCCCTGTTTGAAAGTGCGACCCGAGCCTCTCAAATTCAAGCATTAAAAATACGTCATCAAATATTTTTAGCCGATGTAAATTGCCATGAAAGTCACGATTTACTTACCGTGACCTTTTTAAACCCCAAAAGCGAACGATTGGTGCATGCCAATGATGTAAGTGAAAGTGGGGGCATTGTATTAGATATACCCCAATTAGGCTTTGACGATATTGCCGGGCACGAGGTGGTGAAAGCGCGTTTAAAAGAAACCATTAATATTATTCGTCATGGCGATGAGTTAGCCAAAGCCGGTGTGACACCGCCCAAAGGTATGGTGTTACACGGGCCGCCAGGCACAGGGAAAACCACCCTAGCACGGGCGTTAGCCAGTGAGGCGGGCATGCCCATTGCCACTTGTACCGGTAATGAATTGCTGTCTGATAACTTTATGAAAACGCTGTTTCAACGAGTAAGAAAATACGCGCCCTGTATTTTGTTTATTGATGAAATTGACGCGCTTCCCAAACGGGGGGAAGCCGGGCCAAGAGCCGATGCCCTTATTAACCGCTTGCTCACAGAAATTGATGGTTTTAATCAAAGCCGCGCTCCGGTATTCATTGTGGCTGCCACCAACCGAATGGAGAAGCTAGATGAAGCTTTACTACGCTCAGGTCGGCTTGATCTACATGTGCGGGTGCCTTTTTTAGATAAATCTGCACGCCGATGGTTTATCCATAAATTCTTGCGTTATGAAGGTTACGATAGCGATATTAAGGTGGACGTGATTGTCTCGCTCACCGCCGGTATGAGCGGCGCTGATTTAGAAAAAATTCATCGCGAAGCGGTATTGCGACGACTCAGTGAAGGTTTAAACAAAATCACACAGTCTGTGCTGGTAGAAGAAATTAATATTCTCAAATATGGCGCTAAACGCTCGTTAGATAACTGCGAGAAAATGCTAGCAGAAACGGCTTATCATGAGGCGGGTCATGCAGTGATTTCCAAAGTGCTTATGCCCGATCGGGTGATTGAGCAAATCAGTGTGGTACCCCGAGAACAATCTTTGGGTATGGTGGCTTATAGCAATGATCAAGTGGTGGATTACACCAAGCAGTTTTGGTTTTCACGTACCTGTGTTGCGTTGGCAGGACGGGCTGCACAGGTGAAACAATTTGGCGACGATGGACTCGATACTGGCGCGAGCAGCGATTTAAGAAATGCCATGTGGTCAGCCTGGTCCGCCATTGCCAAATACGGCATGCATCCTGACAGCTACAACATGGATATTACTGTGTTAAAAGAAATATCTAAAGAAACCTATTTTCAACAGCAAACCGAAACATTAATCAAGCAGTGGATGGATGAAGCGACACAAACAACAGACATGTTGATTGCCCAGCATTGGCAATCCATACATGTTGTTGCTCAGGCGCTGCTCGAAAAAGAAGTGTTGTCTGAGGCACAGTTTATGAGTCTTATTGCCGCTTAGAGGTTGGTTTTAGGTAGCCATAGTTGAGGAAGATAAAACGAGGCGAGTACCGCAAAAGTTGTGGGTTACTCGCCCGTTGGGCAATTATCTTTGCATAAGCCGCATTTAAGTAGCCTTCACGGGTGCCCATTCGGGCTTTTCACCTTCTTTGCGTGTAGGCATAAGATCTTCTGGGCGCAACAACGATTCGGACATCACATAATCTTGCGGCAACACATTTATTGCGTAAATTTTTCAATTAACCTGTTAAATAGAAGCAATAGCTTTGTTTGACGGCGTCTTTTATATTTTCTGGAAATAGCTCTAGCCCAGAGCGTGTGGGATGTACCGGTGTGTACAGATTCTTGGTGTGGTTCGTGCTCCTTTTTCATCATCGGCAAACCTTGCAGTAAGGTTCAGCTGACGTATTACATTGACATGTATATCAAGAAAGAAGGAGAGCACCATGAAACGTTTTAGTTTACCTGCGTTAGTAGGCGCTGTATCTCTTGCCCTTAGTACGGCCAGTTTTGCAGATCACCACAATGAAAATGCGGTGACAATGAAAAAACTGAAAACCGATGAAGCCATAGGCACAATTCTAGTTAAGGACTTCGATGATGATGGCGTGGTCTTCACCCCTGATTTGACCGGATTGACACCGGGCATACATGGCTTTCATATTCACCAAAACGGTGATTGCTCGGCAGCGATGAAAGAGGGCGAAAAAGTCTTAGGTGGTGCTGCCGGCGGTCATTTTGACCCTGAAAATACCAATGAGCACAATGTGCCATGGTCAGAAGAAGGGCATGAGGGAGACTTACCCACCTTGTTTGTGGATGAAGATGGCACCGCCACCCATCCGGTTTTTGCTCCGGAACTGGAGCGCGAAGACATTGAAGGTAAAGCGATCATTATTCACGCTGGTGGCGACAATTATTCAGATACGCCGAAAAAACTGGGCGGAGGCGGCGAAAGGGTTGCCTGTGGGGTAATTGCTGAATAGGTTAATTTGTGTGGTTTCATAAGATGAAAAAAGCGGCTGTAAAGCCGCTTTTTTTGAATGTACTTGTCAGGTTAATACACAAACATCAAAAGCGCCCCTGCTACCATAAACAGGTTTTCAGACAAGGATACAAAGCCCAAAGGCACGTTGCTATCGCCACCTACACAAGCGCAGGTTAGTTCCCGTTTATCCATATAAACCGCTTTTATCACCGAGATCGCGCCCACCGTGCCGATAAATAACGAAAACGGCGCCACGGCAAGGGCGGGTAGTTGAGCCACCATGGCAATACCGGCATAGGCTTCAATAAACGGGTAAATATAGCCATAGCGCAGCCATTTCATTGCCAGTAAATCATAAGTAATAAACGAGGTGGTAAAACTATAAAGATCTTTGAGTTTTTGCACCGCTAATAAGGTCATGGAAAACGCAATAAATAGCATGAGCGTGCGCACTGAAATATAACTACCGGCAACCACAAATTGAAACGCCAGCGCAAGCAGTAAGGCCACAGAAAATATGACGAGGACTGGTGTGTAAGTGGTGCCAGTTTGGCCTGCTTTGCCTTTACCAAAATACGTACGTAGATCATCGTAGCCGCCAATGCGTTTGTCGTCGATAAAGGTTTGGGGAGTCGTTTCAACCCCGTATTTACTTTTAAACGTATCGGTTTGTTCGCGAGAGATTAAAGGGTGGTCGTCAACCGAGAATCCCTTCTGTTCAAGCAAGTCTTTTGAACGCAGCCCGTAAGGGCAGATGTGTTCATCTGTTACCATTCTGTAGAGCGTTGCTGTTTGGCTCATCTTTCGCCTCCCGTGTAATATTTACGCAAAAACCAGTGCATTGCATGAGATATTTTCTTACCTGGCTTGCTGAAATCGTCACGAATAGGAGAGATACAATATTCATACCTAAGGAGTTTAAAAAATGATTTTGGCGTTTTTACTTTCTATGCTGACATTGATTGGCAGGTGTGAAATCCGCCACGGGCTTTTTACTTATTAGCTACTCGGCATAAAACGCGTTTAACGCCATGAAATAAGGCCTATCGTTAATTTAAAGCGGGCGCTTAAATACAAAGTAGCAATATAAAATGAGCAATAAACTAAAATAAACCACACCCACTAGGGAGGTCAGAATCATGGACGATGACGCGGTATGAAATACCATGATGATGAGCCCACCAACAAAAAAGCTTAAAGCAATATACAACTTAGGTTTTGCTATAGAGGCGTTCATAGGATTCTCCCTAAAAGCGTCAAATGAATACTAAAGGTACATCGTACTCATATAAGAGGCGGCATAAGACCCAAGAACCGCTCCTGTCGCAACCATCGCGACGCCAATAAGCGCAGCTGATAGGCCAATACTGGCACTCCAAGCCGCATCATCACTAATACCGCCATGGACACCTCGTATTTCTGGTAAGTTTAGCTTCTTCATTGTTCGTTCTCCTGAATTGTACGTGTCACGAGACACATAACAAATACTAATAAAAATGAACGTATTAAATCACTGAACATTGAGCCTGTTTTTAACGGGGAATGGGGGATAGGGGACGGTTTAAAAAATGCAAACCTATCGCTTGGCAAGATCACTTTCAAGTTCGGACGCGTTCCATTCAATGTGCTCTTGCATGGCCTCACGGGACAGATCGTTAAGGAGTATTTTCATTTCTTCATCAGGCAAGAGGTCTTCTATTATCAAGGATTGAACATCCAGGTAAAGATTCAGCATGTTTTCAAAACCTGCAGTGGCGGCTTGATAGTTTGCCAATTCCAGCCACAAAGCAATAACACCGCCAAGCATGACCAATACCTGAACAACCAGCATGAACAGAAAATCCCACTGACACCAGAACTGCACTATTAGGTTGCTGGTTGGGGAAATAGCACTGCAGCGACTTGATACATTCACAAAAGATGGATCCGGGTAAGCAATCAGCACCGCTATCTGCATGATGAGCATGCCGAGGCCTATGGCTATGGCTACACAAAGAAGCCACCTGGAATATCCTGACAGTCGATTCATGGCCATTTTCGGGTGGGCGTGTAACCATGAAAATGACTTTTTTAACACTGAGGTGTTAGCTATCAGTTTATGTTGCAAATAGTTTATTTGATCATCAATCCAATACTTTCTTATTTCGTCTACGTTTAGGCTGATGTTTTTCTGCCACCATATCAATTCCCCTGTATGAATGGCTTGGGTCACTATGGGGAAGGTAGCGCGATAACGGCGCGGCATGATGGGTTTATGGGAAGGGCGCACGCCGCCTAAATTGAGAAAGCAACGCAGCCGTAGTGCTTCTGCTACCATGCGGTTTAATTGATAGTGCCATTTATATCTAGCCTTTTTTGACCAGTGAATTAAGACTGCCGCTAACGTGACGAGCGCGAGAATAGCAAAAGTAAGAGCGGTGCCTACAAAGGTATTTAGCAAGTTTGACACTAATTCGTAGGCCATCAAGGCGAAAAAAGCGACACCAATAAAACAGATTAATTGTCGACGATAGCGTTTTTGTGCCGTTATGGCGGCTAAATCGGCTTCGGCGAAAATCCCGGCTGCTCGTCCAAGTCCTTTAGTGATCACGTTATCGATTTTAGGGGGCGCTGGGGCTTGCCGTGAATTAAAGTGCCGTATTTGTTCAATTAATGCGGAAAATTCCTGGCGAAGGCTCTGAGATAATGGCACCGGTGCAGAAGGCTTACCACCATGACAAATATAGATTGAGGTGGCAGTCTCTGTTTTTCCACTCTGCCATTGTTGGAAGTTGGCTGTTATGAGTTCACCGTCATGCTGGCGTTGTCGATCAACGTAAATATGGTGCACTACGCCGCCATTTTGACCATCAAAGCGACGAATACTGCGCAAACTGGGATGTAGACGACTTTGTAAAGCTGGGTTTAACCCACATTTCATTTTCACTACGTCGGCGGTGCCACCTTCACTGCTTGTTTCACGGCCATCCCAGGCCGCAAGCAGTACGTTACAATAGCGGCTCAGGAACGCGCCTTGATTGAGATAAAGTGTATTGCGCAACTTGCCATATTCCATATCGTGATAGGCAAAATGGCGCTCTTCGTCAGATATTTCTGGGGTCACAACAATCAAATTATGTTGATACTTTTTTAAATAAAACTCATAACAAATTCGGCTATCTTCATCGGTCGGTGAAAAGTCCTTTGCAAAATGCTCGGCGGGCATAGGTAAAACCGGGATCACATCGGTATTTAAGCTGGACCATTCGGGTTTTTCTTCCATCAATGATTCAATGGCGTCTATGGCGAGAAGATCGGGCCCTTTGGCCATACCCGTTAGTAGCCATATGGGCGTATCTTCCCCCACATCGTTGCGCCATTTTTGTAGCGCATCTTTGATTTTGTCGATTAGCTTTTGGGGGGCGTGATTTCCTTGCTCGTCACACACCAACGCATCACGATGCCCTGTAATGCCAATTAACAGAGGAAGTTTTTTTGTCATTACTGAAACGGTACTCTGTAGATCAGTGGCTTCGATACAGTGCCATCTTTCCAAGCAATTTGAATAAACAGTGGACTGACAGGCCATGAGAAATTGAGGATGGGTGAAGTGCGGGTACTATGCCTTTTCTTCCAGGTGGAATTAATCTGCAATGTTGACGGTTCGCTGAGTCGTTGCAGAAGGGTGTATTCGGTGGAATTAACCGGGGTGCCAAATGACAGCGAACTGCCTGAGGACGCAGGGGCTTCGCTTTTTTCTTTTTCATATAAATGCTGACGATTTGTTTCCATGTGTGCAATCAGTGGCGCCATATCATCGTTAGAAATAGAGAGCATTTGGCGGGCATCAAAGCCAATGTAAATGTCGTCAATAAGATCAATATCATCTTGAGTGGCATGAAGCCACGCAAAACGGCAGCCGTATCCATTGCAGTTAATGAGCGAGGTAGGATTGGATTTTATTTTGTCCAAACGCGCTTTTGCCATCACTTCTTTATAGGCAAAACGATAGTGATAGGTGGCTTTATCTCCCTCATTATCAATATAGGTGACATCAAATTCATTGGCTTCGGCGATTTCGTTAGCATTAATGTCGTCAGAGATAAAAAAGCCACGATTAAGCCCCATGGTATTGTCGACACCAGGGTATTGACTCCAACTGATTTGGCTAAACTGTTTTGAACTCACAGGAGCGATCACTTTATTTATGATATTCATAGCATTAGATAAATAGAGTGCCGGTGCGTTTTTATCGTCACTGATTAGTTTGTGTGCAAACGTTGCGTTTCCATCGTATTGGGTTTTTTTAACGCTACTTTTATCACCGTCGGTAAAAGTGAATTGATAGAACAGATTTTTGGATAGCCGGGGTACTAAAACGATCAGTTGCCCCTTTTCATCCACGTGTACGGCCAAATCTCCTTTTGTTTCTATGGGATCCAGGTGGAGGGAGCTATCAAGCTGATCTTCACCATACCCAAAGGCGATTTCTTTTACAGTGGTTTGCAGCTTGGCGTAGGTTTCAAATTGTGGAAATTGACCAATCTGGCACAGCATTAATCCTGAAGCGTAGTTTAACGTGAAATTGCATTTTAACGGCTGTGTGCTAGTTAGTTTTTCTTTGAGTTTGCTTGTGCTTTCTCGCTCACCTTCGTTCATTAGCAACGCAATTTGTGGTGTCGAAAAGGTCAATTTGTCACTGGTAATGCCCTTTTCTAAATCATGAAGTGTGACGGAAACTTGTGTTGCAGCGGGCAAACTGTCATCAATTTTTATCTTTGCGTTTGTTAAATTTTGGATGGTTTTGCTGTGTTGGCCGTTGTCAAATTCAAAGATAATTTCAAATTGCTTTTTGTGAACGGCCGGATTCATCATTAATTTTTCGCTAAATCCATCCAACGATAACATGATTGGGCTTGTACTGTATGCGCGGGTCACCTTTATCGCGAACATATCGGCGTCTACGTCCTGTATCGATACTAAAGCCGTTGGCGGGTTGGATGAGGATGGCCACTGTATGAAAAAAGTGATAGCGAAAAAAAGGAGAATTGCCGTTGAAATAACGCCGAGCATATTTTGTTTGGTGAATCGCGATATGCGAGCAATGAAGCTTGGGCCTGGGATGCTTGCCATATCTACATTGGTGTTGTTAATTTCCGCGACGATGGCTTCTAGCTTTTGAGGGTAATCAGGGGCCCACTTATCTACCCAATGCGGAAGCCCGAGAAAAAGCTCTAAAGAACGTGGTACAGCAACTTCTTCCAAACGGATCGTGAACACTTTGCGGTTATAGCTGGTGGCCCGTTCTACTTCACGTTTAACATAAATTGAATTTTCGACATGTTCAGAGAGTAATAAAATTAGACTCTTGCTATTGACTACCCCTTCAATAATCTCTTCTGAATAGTCTCTGCTAGGGCGGACATTTCGCGAGGCTATCCAACATGAAAGCCCTTGACCCTCTAAATATCGACAAAGCTCATCTGCTTCATTTTGATTTTGTGACGCGTAACTAATGAATGCATCGTACATGGGAGGGGTGGTTTGTTCGGCTGACATACAGAGTCCATTCGCCATAAGTGCTGAGTTTTAGTCTTTCACGTAATTGATTAATAAACAACCGTTTATTATGAAGGTAGGCGAATGAGATATCACTTAGCGCCACAGGAAGGCAGAAAGGTATTCTATTGGGCGCTTTTTAGAGGAAACCATCCGAGATGGTACAAAAGATAAAATAAGAATGAAATGTCTTTCTTTCGATTGGGTCAATCGAGTTTTCTCATTACCCAACTTGGCGTCAATGAACCATTGTTACAATTTAAATAAGGTAACTTTTATATAACGGGTTTTTATCTCGGTTTGTAAAAATTAACCGCTGGACGCAATTTTTGACGGATTATTATATGTTCTCTTCCCTTCGAGTTAGTCATCGTTTATTCATTGGCTTCGGCCTGATTATCGCCATGCTTATCACTGTTACCGTATTGGGAATTGGTGAAGTGGGCACGGTTGACCACAAAATGACCATCATTAATGATGTAAATAGTGTTAAACAGCGCTATGCCATCAATTTTAGGGGCTCGGTACACGACAGAGCCATTGCGATACGTGATGTAGTACTACAAGACTCTATGACGGATGTAAATGAAACCGTTGCTGACATTGAGCGGCTTGCACAGTTTTATCGCAAAAACGCGGGCCCTATGGATGCGATGATGAAACAGGCGAGTAACTCTACCGAAAAGGACATGTTGCAACGCATTAAAGCCATCGAAAAACGTACCTTGCCCTTGGTGACACAAATCATTCAATTACGGATGCAAGATAATCTTGCCGAGGCGCAGCGGGTGTTACTGAATGATGCTAAACCTGCCTTTGTTGATTGGCTGGCCGCCATTAACGCCTTTATTGATTATCAGGAAGAACAAAATCAGGGCGAAACTGAGCTAGTGCGTGAGGCAACAGGAGCCTTTACCGGGATCATGATTACGGCTACCGCAGTGGCCACATTGATTGCGCTGGTTGTGATTTGGTTGCTTATCGCGTATTTCAAACGCCAGCTAGGGGGCGAGCCGCATTACATTGCCGGTATTTTACAAAAGATGGCCAACGGCCAGCTTGGGATCTCGGTAGAAAGCTCATACTCAGGCAGTGTTTTACACTCGGTAAGACGATTGCAGCAGCAACTGGTGACTACCATTGAGGCCATTAATACCGCCGCAGAAAATATCCGCCAACAGTCGATGTCTGGCAATGAAAACGATAATGCCGCCGATACCAACCTAGATACCCTTGCTGCTCAGCAATCATCTCAAAGCCAGCAAGTGATACATTATATGACAGAGGTGAAAGACAAGGCCGATTTAGTGGGTTCGCTGCTAACCCAAACCGAAGAAATTTCTAATGTGGCGTCGACTACCGCAGGTGATGGTCAAGGGGCGGTAACTGAAGCTTCAAGTGAAATTAGAAATCTTGCCCAGACGGTGAATTTAGCGGTAGATAACATTCGTAAGTTAGAAAAACGCACCCAGGAAATCAGCGGTATAACCAATACCATTAGTGCGATATCTGAACAGACAAATTTACTGGCGCTAAACGCGGCAATTGAGGCGGCAAGAGCTGGGGAATCGGGCAGGGGGTTTGCCGTTGTTGCTGATGAGGTGAGAAACCTAGCCTCTCGCACCGGCGAGGCTACCGCGGAGATTTCGTCCATGTTAAACGAAGTGCAAGCCGAAACATCAACCACCATGGAAATCATGTCTTCAAGTTTGCCGCAGGTAGAGCGAGGTATCGAGCTTTCAGACAAATCGCGAGATCTGCTACAACTTATCGCTGAACAAGCCGAACGGTCTTTAAGTAATGTGAGTCAGGTGGTCAATGCGTCATCAGAACAAATAAGCACACTTGGCGATCTCAATGAAGAATTGAACGAGGTGATCACCACCGCCACCACAATGAGCGACGCATCACTGAGTTTATTTGCCCATAACAAAGAGGTGGCGCAGAAATTAAGCCAGCTGGCCTCAGAACTTAAACATCATGCGGATTACTTTTCGACAAAGTAAAAGCGAATGATATTTTCGTGGGCGTACTTACCCTCTGATGCCATTTTTGATTAAGTACGCCTTTGCGCTTTAGCCTATATCTCCGTGGAGATAACCTACCTTTATTCAATTTATTTAGTCGTTTTAAATCTTTCTTGTTATCTTTTGTTTTACGTTGCTTAGTCTGATTTTTTCCATTGGGTTAGTCTTGGTGAAAAATAAATAAATAGTCCAATGCCAAATATAATGAGTATCTCAAGCCAAATAGGTAGAGCAAAGAGTCTACTCATCAACAACCCGCAAAGAAAACCTGACACTATGAGTAGAATGTTTTTCATTGCGATCCTTTTAAAAATTATGTCTATCTTATATCCCTGTATAGATTATTTGAACACAAGATAATTTTATTTTATTTAACACGCCAACATCGTACTATCTTCGTAAGTGATGTTCTTACCACACCATAGAGTGCTCAATAGTATTGCCAGCACCAACGTAATTTTCGTAGGAGCTAGATACCCAGCTAATTCCAGCATCTAGTGCTTTACCAGCGACATAACCACCCATAAATTTAAAGATTCCACGGTTTACTTCCTGTATTTCCTTTGTATTCAACTGTTTCATAACGTCATTCCTAGAGATTTTTTTAAATTAAAAGGTACACAGCATTTTTTACACCGAAAGAATTTATTCAGCAGCGGCTACCGAAAAAATTACCATGGCATTATTAAAAGAGTGTTTTTTCGAGAGCTGCATTTAAACTCTTTCAAGATAAAGCAATACGAATCTAATTTAAGGGAGTTTGAATATTTGTAAACTGGCCAACAGAACTGATGTTATTCATCCCCATCAAGAGAAGCTGCATTAAGTAGGCTTTCTTTTCTCGTAAACGCTCCGAATCAAAACTTAACGGCGGCAGATCCCATCCTATGTACAGTTTTGCTAGGTTCTATTCTGATGCATTTTAAAGAAGAAGCATGGGTTGTTATGAATCTTTTAAATCACAGGAGTATAAAGATACAAACTTTAACAACAGTTGAAATGCAAAGGGTAAGTGGTGGCAGTGATACTATCGCTTGGGGAATCACTGGTGCAAGTGTCGGCACTAGTGTTGGAAGCGGAGCAGGCACTATGGCAGCGGTAATGAACGGTGCTCTCACCGGCGCGAGTTGGGGGCGATGGGGTGGTCTTGCTGGGTTAGCGGTTGGTGCATTAGCCGGCGCAGCTTATGGCTATTTAAGATAATGAGGAAATACAAATGAATAATCTAACGAAGGAGCAAATTAAGCTTGTTAATGGAGGTAAAGATAGTTTACCAACAATCGCTGCGGTAGGTGGATTAGGTGGTTTTGGAACAGGTGTTACGGTTGGCGCGTCTGTTGGAGCTGTAGGCGGACCTGCAGGCATACTAATAGGTGGTTTAATAGGTGGAATGTTAGGTACTTTAGGAGGTACTTATTCCGCTTTAGCTATGTATACCTAATTTGGCAGGATAATGTTCAAGCCTCTTTTCAAAGTCTGTGCAATTGGCGCGATTGCGGGTTTTAGCAGCTTTCTGCCTATACCTACCATAGTCAAAGCCGCTATTGTTATTTTTGCATTTATTGCGTTATTTTTTCTTAAGATAGAAAAAGATGATGAATAAAAAGGCAGCGCTAAAAATAAAGTGTAACTCACTATTGGAGTGACAAAGTCAATTTGGCCGCCTAACAAGAAATGCTAGATGTTTTGCATAGCAATGTCTTTGCTCTTACGGCAAAGCAAACAAATAGGTTGGTTTAATCCAAATAAGGCAGAGAACCTTTCTCTGCCTTATGTGCGCTTAACCTACTGCCACATGGCTTTCTCACGTAAACGCTCAGAACCAAAATTCAATGGCGGCTGATCCCATACATGTTTACCGTCGTGTTCGGGGGTGGAGTAGGTGGCAAAATGGGTTTCTAAGGCCGAAATCAGCAACGTTTGTACAGCTTCTCGAGGTGGTGTTGAGATATAACGCTCCCCCATGGGGTGGCTTAAGTCGTACCAGTGATCAATGGGGGTTTGGTCTTTTTTGTAGTAACGCACCAATTTCCAGCGGCCATTGGTCACCATGCGCCCGTTGCCCCGCTCTGAAAATTGTAAGTTACGCCAGTTTACTTCCCGTTTACCCAGCAACAATGGGCGCAGTGATGCGCCGGGGCCGCCGGTTTCCTGGGGCGTTTCATCTTTTTTGGCAGCAAAATCTAAAATGGTTTTATCTAAATCCAGTAAGTCTACAAACTCGCCCCGTACCTGCCGGGGTTGAACAAGGTCCGCTGGGCCTTTCACAATAAAGGGCACACGGATGGTTTCTTCATAAAAATTATAGGGGAAGGTTGCATTCACTTTACCGTAAACACCGTATTGGCCCATTAACAGCCCGTGATCGGATAAAAAGATGATCACCGTGTTGTCAGCAAGGCCTCGGCTATCGATGGCATCCAGTAGGCGGCCTATGTTGTCATCAATTAATGATACACCGGCTAAATACTGGGCTAACCGTTCTTCATGATCTTCTGGTACTAGGTTGTAGTCTGTGTTTTTTAGTAAATCTGAACTGCCGCCTTTGGCGATCATTTCCTGCGCAATAGGCCGGTAGCGGGCAACCAAGCGCTCGGGGAAGTCGTCAAAGGGAAAGTGGGGCTCGGTGTAGTTTAAATTAATGAAAAAGGGCTGGTCGCCGCTGCTATCCATAAACTTCACCGCTTCTTCGGTTAAATAACGAGACTGGGTGCCGGGCAAGGTGACCTTTTTGCCATCAATATTCCAATGCACCTCCCCCATGTGAATGTAAGAATTGATCCACGATTGCTCGGTATAGGAATTATGGGAAAACCAGCGGTCGTAACCCCTCACTGGCGGGTTTTCAAATTCTTCTGTGGCATGCCATTTCCCTAACATGGCGGTTTTATAGCCTTCCTGTTGTAAACGTTGCCCTAGGGTGGTTTCGCCTTTTAACCATTCAGGGCTGTCTTTTTCTGAACTGAGAAAATCGTGTACGCCATGTTGTGACGGCGTTTTACCGGTTTGAAAGCTGGCCCGCGCCGCAGAGCATACCGGTGCTGGGGTCATAGCATTTTCAAACATTACCCCGGTTTTGGCCATGTAATCTAAATTAGGCGTTTGCACCGCCTCATTACCGTATGCGCCCACCGTCCACTGACCTTGGTCGTCAGTCATAATAACGATGATATTTGGCTGCACTTGGGATGCCATATTTTGTTCGATTTTTGCGGTATCCGAACCATCCATTTTCGCAGGATCAATCGCCCCATAACTGTGTGCAGACAGGGTTAATCCCAATGCACTAGACAATACTGCATAGCCTATTTTTACCCGTGTTAGTGTATTCATAATCACCATGTTGTGTATATTTTAGATATAATTTTAGGCCCCAATATGGGCATTAAAAAGTGCGGAAGGGTAGAACGATTTAGGCAAGTTACCGATAAACAGGCTTTTTTAAGCTCTTTTTCTTTCTTTTAACAGATTAGCCGGCCAACTTATACAGAAATTTTAATCCCGTGGGTGTAATCGCAGAGTTTTCGCTAACATTGGCAACCTGAGCTTTAGTCATTATCAAGCACCTATAACGTCAGTTTAAGTGGGCTTGTTAATTGTTTTCATTCTGAGGGAGTTGGCATTATCCGTGGTAACAAACGCAACATACCAACTTCCGCCTGATAACCCTCATTCAAAAAACTTAACGTAAAAACCGCCGTGCCTGTGCATACAGGCGCGTCAATTTGTCGCATTGAACCGTCGCGACATTTTCTAAATACTGCCTTCCCTTTTTTGTCTAACTCCACTTTATCAATGAAAAAATTTAACGTTGCTGCATCATGGATGGCTTTGTTGCCGTTTAGTTTTCAGGTATTTGCTTCTACAGATGACATGCCCGCCGACGAAGACATAGAAAATGTCGTTATTTGGAGTTCCGGAAGTCTTTCCCAAGAGCAAGGTGTTTCCCCTAGTTCTCATCTTACTCCTTCTGATTTAGAAGCCGCGAATCTGGTAACCACCGAAGATCTCGTGAAATATCAGCCAAGTCTTACTATTCGTCGCCGGTATATTGGTGACGCTAACGGTACCTTGGGTATTCGTAGTGCAAACATGTTTCAAACCAGTCGTTCGATGGTGTTTGCCGATGGGGTGCCCTTACACTATCTTTTGCAGTCTCGTTGGAGCGGTGCGCCGCGCTGGACAATGGTGTCAGCCAGCGAAATTGCCGATGTAGAAGTGATTTACGGGCCTTTTGATGCCCAATACAGTGGTAATGCCATGGGCGGTGTGGTGCGCATAGAAACGGCTATTCCCCAACATGCAGAGTTGCATGTGGATGCCACAGTATTTCAGCAACAGTTTGATGCGTATGGCTACGACGATTCGCTAACAGGTAACAAAAGCTTTATTTCTGCCGGCAATAAATACGGTAACACCAGCGTTTATGTGTCTTATAACCACCTAAATAACGTTTCTCAACCACAAAGTTATTACTATGGTGCGGTATCCGAGGTAACTGCCGACAGCCAAGAGGTAAGCGGTGCGTTAGAGGGGAAAAACCAGTATGGTGAATCCCAATTATTCTTTGGTGATACCGGCCCGGTAGAAGAAACCACCGATAACGTTAAGTTGAAGTTAGGTCACGAATGGAACCAATGGTTTGCCTTATTAAATGTGGCCTATGAAGATCGTAATAGTGATAAAAAAAGCCCCAATAGTTATGTTAAAAATGCCGATGGCCAGTTGGTATACAGCGGCGATGTGGTGCAAGATGGTACCGCTTTTACCATTGCCGGTTCGCGCCTTGCTGTAAGCGAACTGGAACGAAAAAGCTTGTCTGTGGGGTTGCGCGTGCGAGGTGATATTAATGACAGAACCGCGCTAGAAGCCAATATCAATCAATTTAGCATCTTAAAAGATCAGCAAGGAACCTCACAATATAATCCCAATTCCTCCTTGTACGATGGCTCAGGTCAAATTGCCGATTATGATGATTCAGGCTGGTTTACTGGCGGAATAAAGTTAACCATGATGCCAGATGTTGGCGCCGATATTAGCGTGATTTCAGGGGTGGATTTTGCATCCTACGAGTTAAATTATAATTTGTACGACAGCGATCATTACGCTTATAAAGATAACGCAGAACTAACCAGTACCAGTGGGGGAAAAACCGAAATCAAAGCGTTGTACAGTCAGCTAGATTGGTATGCCACCCCACAGTGGACGGTGAATGCCGGTCTTCGTTATGAGATGTTCGACAGCTTTGGCGGTTATTACTCCACTATTGAAAGTGGCGTAGTGGAAGAAACGGATGTGCCCACCACCACTCAGCGCAAGTTTTCGCCTAAACTTAGCGTCAGCTATTTACCCGATGAAAATTGGCAAATACGCTACTCGTGGGCCAAGGCCTATCGCTTTCCCATTGTGGAAGAGCTATTTAGTCAGTACAAAGCCTACAACAGCGTGAGTGTGTCTAATGCATCACTCCTTCCTGAAGATGGCTTACATCATAATTTAATGGTGCAGCGAAACCTCACCGATGGCTTACTACGGGTTAATTTATTTGTAGATAACATCCGTAATGTTATTGAATCTCAGTCTACGACATTAGCTGGTGGCCAAAGCTTATCCACATTCATTCCCATCGATAAAGTGTTAACCAAAGGGGCGGAGTTTATTGCCAATCAGGACAATTGGTTGCTAGACGGCATGAATGTGAAGCTTAACGTTACCTACACCCACTCAGAAATAGAAGAAAATGCGGCCAATGAGTTACTCGTGGGCAATGACTACCCCCGTATTCCCCATTGGCGAGGTAATTTGTTACTCGATTACAACGCTACTGAAAACCTCACCCTTGGGGTAAGTGTACAGTATGCCAGTAACAGTTATGGCACCTTAACCAACACCGATCACGCCAGTAACGTGTATGGCGCAATTGATAGTTATACCTGGCTTGGAGTTAGCTCTCGCTACAAGTGGAATGAACATCTACAGTTTCGCTTTGGCATTGACAACCTAGCTAACGACATTGCTTACGTGGCCCACCCGTATCCCGGTAGAACCGCGTACCTTTCCTTCGAGTACGACATGTAATTATGACTACAAGCAGGCATTTTCATCAGGCGGTATGGCGCTGGCACTTTTACGCGGGGATATTTTGTATTCCCTTTATTCTAGTGCTGGCGGTATCTGGCGCGGTGTACCTATTTAAACCGCAACTGGATAATTGGCAAGAGCGGCACTATATCGTAGAGCCACAGGGGCAACCCCGGGCCGATGGGTCGCAACAACTACAGGCGGCGCTAACGGCGTTACCCGGTAGTCGTTTTGTGACCTATCGCCTGCCTCAGTCTCCTCGTGAAGCGGTTCAGATTGCCGTGCAGTATCAAGGGGCCAAATGGCTGGTCTATGTGGATCCTTACTCGCTACATGTATTGGATACCCGTTCAGATAACTCGTTTATTAGTCAGTGGTTTAAAACCTTACATGGCGAGCTGCTGGTGGGAGACAACGGCGCGATATTAGTCGAATTAGCAGGTAATTGGGCCATTGTACTTGTGCTTACCGGCTTATTACTTTGGTGGCCAAAGAAGTGGCGTAAAGGCGTGGGTGCCCTGCGCTTTAAAATGGCGTCCACAGGACGCCGCTTTTGGCTGGATTTCCATAAAGTGGTGGGGGCTTGGCTGCTTGTGTTTATCCTGTTTTTTCTTATATCTGGGTTGCCGTGGACAACGGTATGGGGCAGTGCATTTAAACAGGTAAGAACCTGGTATGCCCAGCAACAGGTAGAACAAGACTGGACTACCGGGCCGGCCAGTAAACGGAAGGTGTGGGGAGCCATGATTAGTGATACCCAGACCCTGCCAGCCCATGTGCTGAATAACGCCACCGCACTTCAATTGCCATACCCCACTTATTTATCGGTTGCTGATCACAGCAAACAAGAATGGAAAGTGGATTCTATGGTACAAAATCGACCTAAAAGGGAAACCGTTTGGTTAGATAACGAGGGAAGGGTACTTGAACGGCGCACCTTTGAAGACAAAGCCCGTTTAGATCGCATTATTGGCTATGCTATTGCTGCTCACGAAGGCCATTTGTTTGGTTGGTTTAACCAATTGTTAGGAGTAACAACGGCATTAGGGCTTATTGTACTTAGTATCAGTGGGCTATATATGTGGTTAGTGCGCCGTCCTGAAGGTCGATTGGGCGCGCCGCCGCGCACGCAAGTCCATGACGGGGTGATCACCGGGCTAATTATTCTAGCTATGCTGCTGCCGTTATTTGCCTTGTCGTTAATTGCAATTTGGTTTTTGGAACGGTGGGTATTTAAAGCTAAGGCGAGTGCTTAAGTATTTAGGGAAATAAGGTAAAACCTATGGGTAGGTCAACGAACCGCTGATTTTAACTTTCTGCCTGATCTTTTGGTCTTGTGGTGAAGCCATGGTGTAAAAAGGGTTTTATATTTTATTTAAAATACTTTTTGGGAGATTCCATGAAACGTATTATGTGTTTTCTTAGCGTGTTTTTAATGCAGTGCATTGGCGTTGCCCACGCCGCTGAGGTGCCTGCTTATGATAAACGTCTGACGTCCTTGTCTTACCCTTTTGAGGTCAACACCTTTCGTCTGTCCTCACAAGGGGAGGATTTATCTATGGCCTATATGTATTTAAAACCCGACGAAGGTAAACCCGTAGTAACGCTGTTACATGGCAAAAATTTCAATGGAGCATATTGGCAACAAACCGCTGAATTACTTCATAGCCAGGGATACGGTGTACTTATCCCCGATCAAATCGGTTTTGGTAAATCCTCTAAACCCACCCACTATCAATACAGTTTTGCCGTGTTAGCGAACAACACTCGCCAATTAATGGCATCTTTGAACATTCAGCACAGCATCATCGTCGGACATTCTATGGGGGGAATGCTCGCCACACGTTTTACCCTGTTGTTCCCACAAATGAGTGAAAAGCTGGTGCTGATTAATCCCATCGGTTTAGAAAACTACCTGCTTTATGAAACCTACACCGATATCGAAACCGTGTATCAGAATGAACTGAAAAAGCAGCCAGAAATGATTGTGAATTATCAGAAAAAGAACTATTACGATGGCAAGTGGAATGAAGATTTTGCCCGCCATGCGGCGTTTTTGCAAGGTTGGATAAAAGGGCCTGATTGGCAGCAACTTGCCCGGGTTAATGCGTTGACTTACGACATGATTTTCACCCAACCGGTGATCGAAGAATTTGGCAATATCCAGGTGCCTACCACGTTGATTTTAGGTACTCGAGATCGTACGGCGCCAGGGCGGGCAAACAAACGGGCCGATGTTCAGCGTGAACTTGGTCGCTATGACAAACTGGGCGATGAAGTTAAACAGCGCAACAAAAACATTAAAGTGGTTGAGCTAAGTGGTTTGGGTCATCTGCCTCAAATCGAAGATTTTAACCGGTTTAAAACGCCGTTCTTAGCGGCCATTCAGTAAACCGCTTACACTGGTTGGCGCTTAACCCAAGCGGCGATTTACGCCGCTTGGGTAATTGCGCTGCCAATGCCGCTGAACATGGCTTTTAATGCGGCGGTCATAATATTGCTGTCTTTAGCCACCCCAAAGCGGGTGCCTTGCGTGGCGGTTTTCATTTCTAAATAACAGACCGCCGAAACCCCAGCGCCTTCGCCTAGGCTGTGTTCGTGGTAATTAATGATCTCTACCGTTTCTCCGACCAGCTTGCTAATGGCATTGGCTGCAGCATCGATCGGGCCGTTGCCCACGCCACTGAGTGTCACCGGCTCGCCATCGATGATAACGTCAATGGCAATGTGTTGCTGTTTGTCGTCTGACGTCTGCAGCTGACTTACTCCATATTCTATGCCTTGGGGCGCGGTAAGGTAGGTTTGTTCAAACAACGCGACAATATCAGACGCATTCATTTCTTTGCCCGTGGTATCGTTGTGCTGCTGAACAATACGACTAAATTCAATTTGTAATTTACGGGGCAGTTGTAAGCCGGTTTCACGGTTTAACAGGAAGCTGACACCCCCTTTCCCCGACTGGCTGTTCACGCGCACAACGGCATCGTAATTGCGCCCCACATCGGCAGGATCCACCGGTAAATAGGGCACTTGCCAAATGGCGTCGGGTTTTTGTACCGCCAGCCCTTTTTTAATGGCATCTTGGTGGGAGCCTGAAAAGGCGGTGTAAACCAGTTCGCCAGCGTAAGGATGACGGGGATGAACGGGCAACTGATTGCATTCTTCCACCAATTTTCGCACCTGATCGATCTGGGAAAAATCCAGATTCGGTTGAACTCCTTGGCTATACAAGTTCATCGCCAAGGTGACCAAATCCACATTACCGGTGCGTTCACCGTTTCCGAACAAACAGCCTTCCACCCGGTCAGCACCAGCCATAATGGCTAGTTCTGCCGCCGCCACTGCGGTGCCTCGGTCGTTGTGAGGATGAACACTTAGCACAATGTGTTCCCGCTGGGCTAAATGTCGATGCATCCATTCAATTTGGTCGGCATAGGTATTGGGGGTGTTCATTTCCACCGTTGCGGGCAAGTTGATGATGATTTTGTTTTCAACAGTAGGTTGCCAAACGGCCACCACGGCATCACACACTTCTTTGGCAAACTCGATTTCTGTGCTGGAAAACACTTCCGGCGAATATTGATACGTCCAATTCACCTCTGGCGCTTCGCTGGTTAAGGTTTTTACCCAAGACGTGCCTTGAGTGGCGATATTTTTTACGCCGTCCTTGTCGGTTTTATACACGATCTCACGAAACGCCGGGGCAATGGGATTATACATATGCAAGATGGCTTGCTTGGCACCACGTAAACTTTCCACTGTGCGCTCAATCAGATCGTATCGAGCCTGAACTAACACTTCTATGGTGACATCATCGGGAATATGGTTCTCTTCAATGAGCAAGCGCACAAATGAAAAATCAATGTCAGAGGCGGAAGGAAACCCCACTTCAATTTGTTTAAAGCCTATTTCTACCAGCTTTTTAAAGAAGCGCAATTTGGTTTCAATGGACATGGGATCAATTAGCGCTTGATTGCCGTCTCGTAAATCCGTACTCATCCAGATAGGCGCACAATCGATGTGCTTATTCGGCCATTGTCTGTCGGGTAATTTCACGCCTTCAAAGCGCTGATATTTGGTATGAGGTTGAGCAATCATGTTAGGTTCCGCTGCTGTATTAACGATATGTACAAAGCATACCCTGTTTGTATGCATAGATGATTGCGAAGGTATGATAATTTTCTTGGTGCTTAAGCATATTATTGCGCTATAGTTTGTTTTGTTGAAATATACTATTTGTGCAAGGGGATTTTATGGATTTGGATGGTTACGATAAGAAAATTCTTGAAATAATTCAAAAGCAGGGGCGAATCTCTAACCAAGAGTTAGCCGATGCCATTAATTTGTCTCCTTCACCCTGTTTACGGCGGGTACGTCAATTAGAAGAAAGCGGATTAATTGATGGTTACGTGGGTATGGTGAATGCTCGAAAACTGGGTCTTACGCTGCTATCTATTATTCAAATTGTGATGGACAAACACACCCCAGAGCGCTTTGCCACATTCGAACAAAGTATCGCCCAATGCAAAGAAGTGCTTGAATGCCATCTTATTACCGGCCAAAGCGCCGATTACGTGCTCAAAGTCATTGTTAAAGACATGGACGACTTTCAACAGTTTTTATTGCATAAACTGACTCGAATTGAAGGGGTAAGCGGGGTGCATTCTTCCTTTGTGCTCAAATCACCGGTGAATACCACTGCGTTACCTCTCTAAAACCACTGCCTTTTCAATGGCTTTAGGAGACTGTCGGCCGCTCTGTTGACCTGCCTGCCCGTGGCATACGTAAAGGTAACAAAGGGCCGGCAACGTTGCGCCGCACATCAAGTGTGTCACCGCAGGCTCTCCGTTAACTCAATGATTGAAAAAGAGGCAGGCGATGAAACAACATCCGGGCAGTATCGAAAACTACATGGGCTTAAAAACCGCCATCGTAAATGGTGAAATCGAAACTTTAAAAGAAATGCTGGCAGATCAAACCATGACAGAGATGGAAAAAGGCTACCTGATTGACTTGGCAAAGCTTGCAAATAATCAGGACATCATTGCTGTTTTAAAGGACATTCCTCAAACCACAAAGTAACGTAATTGGTATGCCGGATAAAATTGGTAAGTGAGGTTGGTTTGCCGATTTGCGCCGTTATCATGAATTAATTGTAGTCACCGCCTTGTTATATTTTACATATTTGGTCATAATCGCGATTGTTAATTTAGTGTGATTTGTCTGTTAAATAGTTTCTTATTGGTCATATCAATTTGTCGAATTCACGCTGAATTTTGTATTTTTTTCGAAACGATTAAGAATTAAATGAGGCGGAAATGGACAGATTATCGCGGCAAACGCTGGCGACACTACCTTCTGAAGTAAAAACGCCCGGCTGTGCCAAAGGGGATGTTTCTGCGGGTATCGTGCATTTTGGCGTAGGAAACTTTCATCGTGCTCATCAAGCGGCCTATTTTGATGCTTTGCTTAATGAGGGCGAAAAAGCGTGGGGAATTATCGGAGTTTCCATGCGCTCTTCGGGTATGCGTGACAACCTGGAACCCCAAGATTACCTGTACACCTTAGCGGAAGTGGGCGAGCAAACCCAGCTACGTGTTATCGGCGCTATTTTAAAAATACTGGTGGCACCACAGACGCCCCAGGACGTCATCGATGCGGTGGCCAATTCAGCGACGGAACTGGTTACCACCACCATTACGGAAAAAGGCTACTGTCTTGGTAATGGCAAGGTGGATGGAACACACCCCGATATTATCCACGATCTTGCTAACCTTGAGGCACCGAAAACCACTTACGGTTTTTTGGCCGCAGCGCTCATTAAGCGATATCAAAGTCACCAGCAACCCCTAACCATTTTGTGCTGCGATAACCTTAACCGTGGTGGTGAGCGATTGCGTGAAGGGGTGGCATTAATGCTTACAACGCATAGCCCTGACACCTTAAATTGGGTGAACGAACAGATTGCCTTTAGTTCTTCCATGGTGGATCGGGTCACCCCTGCCACCGATGACGCCTTAGTTCGCCAATTATCTGAAAAACTCACAGTGCACGATGCCGCGCCTGTGTCAGCTGAGCCTTTCACTCAATGGGTAATCGAAGATCATTTTGCAGGTAAAAAGCCCCCCCTAGAACAAGCCGGCGCGCTCTTGGTGGCGGATATCAGTGCCTTTGAAAAGGTGAAATTGCGCTTTTTAAACGCCAGCCATTCCATGTTAGCTGTCATGGGGTATTTGATGGGGGATGACTTTATCCATCAAGCCATGGCGCGCCCGCTGCTGGCCCGCTTTGCTGATGAAGCCTTACGCTTAAATGTATTACCGGTGACCCATGTTCCTTCCAATATGAGTGGCGATACTTACATACAGGATGTATTTACTCGTTTTCGCAATCATCACTTACCGTATCGTGTGCTCCAGGTAGGCAGCGACAGCTCTCAAAAAATTCAGCAGCGCTGGTTTCCCTCTATTGATGATGCCTTAAGTCAGCATGCCGATGTGTCCTATCTGGCCTTTGCCGTCGCGGCATGGGCGTGTTTTGTGGATAAAGCGGTGGCCAATAAGGCGCTAAACGATCCCCAAAAAGCCCGTCTTAGTGCCTGCGTACAACAACAAGAGGTGGTTGATGTTGCCGATTTGCTTCGCGTTGCTGAAGCCGACAAATTCGCCTTTTATCAACACAAAGGGTTTATGGAGCAAGCCCGAGAATATCAACGCAGCATTGCTGCCTCGGGCATAGAAGCTGCGTTGAAAACCTTTTTTAACTCTTTGAAATAGCGAGTGTATTATGCGTGAGTCGTGGAGATGGTTTGGACCGAATGATCCTGTCACTATTGATGAAATAAGACAGACCGGTGCCACCGATATTGTGAGTGCCTTGCACCATGTACCAGCAGGTGAAGTATGGACAAAAGAAGATATTCAGTCTTATAAAAAGGTTATCGAAGCCTGTGAACCAGGCATGACTCCACTGCGCTGGACGGTGGTAGAAAGCATTCCGGTGCACGAAGATATTAAGTTGGCCCGTCCCGGGCATGAAAAATACGTGGACAACTGGATCGCCAGCATGGAAAACCTGGCGGCCTGTGGGGTCAAAACCATCTGCTATAACTTTATGCCGGTGATTGACTGGACACGTACCGATCTGCAATACCGTTTGCCAAACGGGGCTTACGCATTGCGTTTTGATCAACCTAAATTCGCCGCCTTCGATTTATTCATTTTGCAACGTGAAAACTCACAAAAGGAATATTCCGAACAGGAAATCGCTGAGGCCAAACGGGTTTACGACAGCATGGATGAGGCCCAGCGCGAGCAGCTAACCAATAATATCATTGCTGGCTTACCCGGCAGAATGACGGATAGTTACGGGCTTGACGACTTCCGAGCCATGTTGGCCAATTACAAAGATGTCAGTGCTGACACCCTAAGAAATAACCTGTTTTCATTTTTGGCAAAAGTTTTGCCCCGGGCAGAAGCTCTGGGTGTCAAACTGGCCATCCATCCTGATGATCCGCCACGGGATATGCTGGGCCTTCCCCGCATTGTGTGTACCGCCGATGATCTGAATATTCTGTTTGATGCCTTGCCGAGCCCGTCTAATGGCATGACTCTATGTGTGGGGACTTACAGTAGCCGACCGGATAACGACTTGCCTGCAATGGCCTCCCAATTTGGCCCACGGATCCACTTTTCCCATCTACGGGGGGTGTCTCGTGATCCACAAGAGCAGCGCTCATTTTATGAAGCCAGTCATTTGGACAGTGATGTGGATATGGTGTCGGTGATTGATGCGCTACTGGCAGAAGAACGTCGCCGCGCATCGGCACCGGACAGCGAAGAGATATTTATTCGTCCTGATCATGGGCATCAGATGATGGATGACATCGGCAAATCGGTAAATCCTGGTTACTCCGGCATTGGTCGTCTTAAAGGTTTGGCCGAGATCCGTGGTGTGATCCGCGCACTGTCAAAACGCACCTAAATGCAATAAACAACCAATGCGGTACCTGCTTTATGGATAAACTAAATACGATAATAAAACGTCTATTGCCTGGCATCTACCTGTTTGGATTTACGGTTGGTACGGGTAGTGTAACCGCAATGGCGAAAGCTGGCGCAGATTATGGCATGTCACTGTTATGGACCATTCTCATCTCCTGTGCCATTACCTATTTTCTCATTCAACTGTTTGGTAAGTTTACCCTCGTCACAGGGATGACAGCCTTACAAGCATTCAAACAACACATTCATCCGGCAGTGAGTATCTTTTTCATTGTTGCACTAACCACCCAAATTTGTGGCAGCGTCATGGGGGTAATGGGCATTTTGGCCGATGTGTGTTACGAATGGTCGAAAACCTTTATTGAGGGTGGCATTGCGCCAATTTACTTCGCGATTTTCTTTATTGCCTTTGTATATGTTATTTTTCTAATTGGAAAAACCGATGTATTTCAAAAGGTATTGGCTGTATTTGTGGCCATTATGGCGGTGTGCTTTTTGATTAACTTCTTTATGCTTATGCCGCCGGCAATGACGATCCTTAAAGGCTTGGTGCCCACGGTGCCAGAAACCGGCCCGGATAAAAATGCGTTTTTAGTGATCGCCTCTATGGTGGGCACCACGGTGTTCTCGGGCTTGTTCATTTTGCGTTCAATTTTAGTGCAGGAAGCCAAATGGACCATGGCCGATTTACGTACCCAAAACACCGACGCCTTGTTTTCCGCTTTTCTGATGTTTGTGGTGAGTGCGTCTATCATGGCCGCCGGCGCCGGGGCCTTGTATGCTCAAGGGATTCAGCTTACCCAGGTTACACAAATGATTAATCTGTTAGAACCCTTAGCAGGCGCAGCCGCGGTAACCATTTTTACCCTTGGGCTTATTGCCGCTGGGGTGTCGTCCCAGTTTCCCAATGTGGCGTTATTGCCATGGCTGTTAGACGATTACCATCAACGTAAAACCGATTTAACACGGCCTATTTATCGTTTAATCGCGTTGGCAATCTCATTGTTAGGACTGGTGGTGCCTATCTTTAATGCTAAACCCATCGTGGTTATGGTGGCCTCTCAGGCGTTTGGTGCACTGCTACTCCCTGCCACGGTAGCCAGCATTATATACATAGGCAATAAGCGCAGCTTGATGAAAGAGCATGCGTTTTCCCCAGTGACCAATGGGTTGCTGGTATTAATCTTTGGCTTCGCTCTGATCATGAGTTACATGAGTATTAACGGTATTTTAAATACCTTACACCAAGCTTAACGCAGCGTATTTTTCAACGCCTGTGAGCTCAGGCTGTGTGCACGGGCACGTAAGGGGGATAAACCTACGTGCCGTATTTTCAATTCAGGCAATGGAAAAGTTACCATGAATCAAATTATTAAGTTCACCGCAAACCGTGTTTGGCGAACCTACCAAGGCGGTAAATTGCTCGATGCCATCGAAGGTAAAGAATGCCCCACTGATTCCAGTTTTCCTGAAGATTGGATTGGTTCCACGGTAGAAGCCCGAAACGTTGGGCGAGAGCACATCACCGAAGGGTTGGCCATGGTACCTGACGAGCAAGGCAACCGAGTGCCGTTTCGGGATCTGTTGGCTGCCAAGCAAGACTATTTTTTAGGTTGTGATGAAAACGGCGTGCGTTCTTTCGATGATATTCCCCTGGTTAAATATCTTGATAGCTCCACGCGCTTGCATTTTCAGGCTCATCCTACAAGGGCGTTTTCCCAGGCACGTTTAGGCATGCCCAGAGGCAAAACCGAAGCTTACGTAATTTTGCAAACCCGCGAAGAGGTAGAAACCCCGTACATTTATGCTGGGTTTCAGCGTTCGCCTAGCCGCGAGCAGTTAAAGGAATGGATTGAAACCCAAAACATCGAGGCCATCGAAAGCTGCTTTGACAAAATCCCGGTAAAACCCGGCGATGTATTTCTTATTCCCGGAGGCCGTCCCCATGCCTTAGGGGAAGGCATTTTGATGCTTGAAATCATGGAGCCATCGGATTTAGCCGTGCGTTTTGAGTTTGAGCGTTGTGGCTATGAAATTCCAGAGCAAGCGCGCTTTATGGGGAGGGACATTGAAACCGCACTGGATGTGTTTAATTTCGATCCCGTGGGGATCGAGGACGTGGATAAGGAATTTCGTTGTCACCCATTTGTCTTACATGAAGATGATAAAGGGAATCAGCTGGAACAGTTGATCGGCGCAAAGGATACACCTTGTTTTACAGTACGCCGGGCCACAGTGAACAGTGATTTTGCGCGACAAGAAGACGCCTTTTTCTACGGTATTGTGACCGAAGGTGAGGGCGAATTGCGGGTTGGCGATGAGATCACTACATTAAAACAGTGGGATCGGTTTTTCTGTCCTGCGGGTATTACCGACTTTGAATATTTGCCAAAAGCGGGTCGTACCCTGTCTATTCTGGAGTGTTACCCCGGTAACACAGAATAGCCAAGTGATTGTTTGCTCCCTGCCTGCTGTATGTCATAGGAGGCAGGGAGTAGGGCTTCAGGTAGCCAAGGATGACCAACGTCGGGCTATAAACTACGTAAGAATTTGCCGATCCGGGCAATCCCCTCATCTAACTCATGTTCCGCCGCGGCGAAAGACAAACGTACATAGTGATCTCCCGTTGCCTCACCAAAATCATTGCCGGGGGTTAGCGCCACAAATTGCTGCTGCAACAACTGTTCACAAAATGCCATTGCCGATAAGCCTGTTTGCTCCACATTAATGTAAACATAAAAGGCACCGTCGGGTTTTACATCCACATTCAGTCCAATTTTTTCTAACCCAGCCAATACCCGGTGGCGACGATGAATCAATATGTCTCTTCGGCGTTCGCATACGGTGAGGGTTTCGGGCGTAAAGCAGGCTAACGCGGCATGTTGAGCCGGTGTTGACGGGCAAATATAGAGATTTTGTGCCAGCCGCTCCATAATGGGGACCATCGCATCGGGCACCACGCACCAACCCAAACGCCATCCGGTCATGCCAAAGTACTTTGAAAAACTGTTAATGACAATAGCATCTTTGTCATACGCTAACGCCGTCTTGGGTACCTCTGCGTGGCTTAAATTTAGGTAGATTTCATCCACGATACGCCAGGCATTTTGGGTTTTTGCAAAATGGAGGATCTCTTGCATGTCCGACTCGGGCACGGAAGTGCCGGTGGGATTGGATGGCGAGGCCACCATGATCCCTTTAATATCATCTTGCCAGTGTGCTTTTACGCTGTGGGCACTAAGTTGAAAACGGCTATGGGCATCGGTGGTCACGCTACTGAGTTTGCCACCAAAGCAACGAATAAACTGGCGATTACAGGGGTAGGCCGGATCTGCCAGCATCACCTTATCTTCTTCGTTAATAAGGGCTGCGCATACCAGCAATAGTGCCGCTGATGCGCCCGCTGTGACCACCACATTGTTGGGGTTAACAGTGACCTGATGACGCAACTGGTAAAAATGGGCGATGGCTTCCCGTAAGGCGGGCAACCCCAAAGCAGAGGTGTAGGGCAAGTCGCCGTGTTTGACAATCTCTTGCATCGCTTCTGCAACGGGGGGCGGTGCACCAAAATCCGGTTCGCCAATATTAAGCTTAATAACAGGGTGCCCCTGTTTTTCCAGTGCGCTGGCCTTTTCGGAAAACGCCATGGCGTAAAAAGGCGCTATGGCCTGTGCTCTATGGGAAAATGTAATCACTACAACGGTCTCACAAAAAATGAGGCGTTATGATACCAGCGTCATTGGAGATAATCAGCCATCGAGGTCACTTAAGGGCGTTGGGGTATCGAAGGGCGGTTTATTTACCCAATAAGTATGTCGGCTAAATGTTGGATATCCTTGACGGTCATATCAGCAGCTAAGCCTAAGGGATACTCCATTTTCCCCGGCCGCGCCACAAATGCGCTCAGTAAACCTGCCGCTTTTGCGCCACTGGTATCCCAGCCGTGGGCAGCCACCATCATGGTTTCTTTTCGTTTGGCGACGATCTGGTTACAGGCCCAATGATAGACAGAGGCACTGGGTTTATATTTACGTACAGATTCAACACTCAAGATGCTATCAAACAAGGGGGCGAGCTTGGCATTGTCCAGTTGATGATCCAGTCCGGCCTTTGATGAATTGGACAGCGCGACAAGGCTAAATCCGGCTTTTTTGAGTCGCGTCAGGCCCGTTAACACATCCGGATGAGGAGGAATGCTTGTCATGGCCGGGACAATGTACGAACGGGCGGTCTCCATGTCCAAAGCGATCCCTTGGCTATGGCCTACCATCACCATGGCCGCGGCGCCTATATCACTGAAGTCATGGAAACGTTCGCAGGTGGTTTCAACCAACGAGTAATGTAGCAGGGTAGAAAACCACAAGGGAACCAGTGCATCGTTGCCCAGTGCGCTGGCCACGGCAGATTTCACCTCGTCCATGTCTAACAGGGTTTCATTAATATCAAAAATAAGGGTTTTAGGCGTCACACTTTATACCTGTCATAGTTGCTGATCTTTACATGCAGTTATTACAGCGTTTTAGGTACATTAGATCCATAAAATAAACCGGATCAGAGAAATTTGGTCATATCCGGGTGGGCGATTTCTATCCACTGCTTCAATGCGGGTTCATCAATGAAGCTAAAGTCGGCAAAATCAAAGCCTGGGGCCACACTACAACCAACCAGGCTGTATTCACCGGTGGACTCCGCCGCCTGAAAATCCCCCGCGGGAATAACCGCAGCATAATCATGTGATCCGCCACCAAGGCGTTGTTCCCGCAATTGCTGCTGATGAATATGATACAGGCGTATCGGTGCACCGGCGTAATGGCTCCAAACTTCATCATGGAGTACCCGATGGAAGCGGCTAACTTCACCGGCCAACAGCAAAAAATAAATATGTGTAATGGCGGGACGACTTATGTTGTGAACCGGTGAGTTTACCACTTGCTCAGAACAGTGAACCTGACGATAGTAACCGCCTTCTGGATGCGGCTGAAGC
This sequence comes from Alteromonas sp. 14N.309.X.WAT.G.H12, assembly GCF_036697315.1. Classification (NCBI taxonomy): domain Bacteria; kingdom Pseudomonadati; phylum Pseudomonadota; class Gammaproteobacteria; order Alteromonadales; family Alteromonadaceae; genus Alteromonas; species Alteromonas sp. 14N.309.X.WAT.G.H12. Next base: position 31,816 of record NZ_JBAHZB010000008.1, on the reverse strand, counting down.
TGGAGTTTTTCAATAAGGGGATGGAGTACTCTGCTCATAATTTGTGTTTTATACGGGTTATTTAGACATCATCAAGGATAGCGTTAACGTTAAAAAAATACAGTATTTTTGTTAAAAAATAACCAAAATAACCTTACCTTATTAAGGTGAACTTTTTCGCTATGATTTTGCGTATGTATAGGTATTCATTCATTCCCCAGCTGGTTTGTTAGTGCGGGGAACCCTAAGGAAGTATGAGACTATGAAATATCGTCAAACTACCGAAATTAAAGTGGCTGATAAGGCTTATACCGCCGTCAGCTTTGAGAAAATCAGTGAAAAATACGATTTAGATCGCTTGCCGTTTTGTATCAAGATCCTACTTGAAAACCTTATTCGACATGAGGATGAGGATTTTGTCACCAGTGAAGATATCGAATTAGTGGCAAAATGGGATACCCAAGATGATAGTCAGCATGAAGTCGCCTTTGTGCCGGCACGGGTTATTTTACAGGATTTTACCGGTGTCCCTGCGATTGTGGATCTGGCGGCGATGCGCGATGCAGTAAGCCGCTTAGGCGGGCAAGCCGAAACCATTAACCCGTTAAACCCGGTGGAGTTGGTTATCGACCATTCTGTGATGGTGGATTATTTCGCCTCTGAGGATGCCTTTAAAAAGAACACCGATATTGAAATTGAGCGGAATCAGGAGCGCTACCAGTTTTTAAAGTGGGGGCAGTCTTCCTTTGATAACTTTAAGGTTGTGCCGCCCGGTCGGGGCATTGTGCATCAGGTGAATCTGGAATATCTGGCCCGTTGCGCCTTTACCCTTGAAAAAGACGGTAAACAATGGGTATATCCCGATACCTTGGTGGGCACCGATTCCCACACTACTATGATCAACGGTTTGGGGGTACTCGGCTGGGGGGTAGGCGGTATTGAAGCCGAAGCTGCCATGCTGGGGCAACCTGTGACCATGGTGCGTCCTTCCGTGGTGGGATTTAAATTAGATGGCAAACTGAATCCTGGGGTGACCGCCACCGATATGGTGTTAACCATTACCGAACAGCTTCGCGCTCATGGTGTCGTGGGCAAATTTGTGGAATTCTACGGGCCGGGTATTAAGCACCTGACCACCGCTGACCGCGCCACCATTGCGAATATGGCTCCGGAATACGGTGCGACCTGCGGTATCTTCCCTGTTGATAGTGTGGCACTTGATTATCTGCGTCTCACAGGGCGGGATGAATCCCATATTGCGCTGGTGGAAACGTACGCCAAGGCCGCCGGGTTGTGGCATGACGACCACAGTAAAGATGCCGTGTACCACGAAACCCTCACGCTGGATTTAAGCGAGGTGGTGCCTTCTTTGGCAGGCCCGAAACGGCCCCAAGACCGCATTGCCTTAGATGAAGCCGCACAGGCGTTTACGTCCTGGTATCAGTCACAAATTGACGTCAAAGTGTTGGAAGAAGAAGCCAAGTTTGTGGCAGAAGGCGGTGACATGGCTGAGGTGGACGAAGAGCAGGACTCTTATGTCGACTTCAATGGCGAGAAATTCAATTTGGATGATGGCGCTATTGTTATTGCTGCCATTACCAGTTGTACAAATACCTCGAACCCTTCGGTGTTGATGGGGGCCGGGCTGGTGGCGAAAAAAGCGGTGGAGCTAGGTTTAACCAGAAAGCCCTGGGTAAAAACGTCATTGGCGCCGGGCTCTCAGGTAGTGACTCAATATCTTGAAAATGCCGGTTTAATGGAACCACTGGAAAAACTGGGCTTTAACCTGGTGGGTTATGGCTGTACCACCTGTATTGGGAATTCGGGGCCATTACCTGAAACCATTAGCCGTGCCATACGAAAAGCCAAATTAACGGTGACGTCGGTGTTATCGGGTAACCGTAATTTTGAGGGCCGTATTCACCCCGATGTGGCTGCCAATTATCTGGCTTCGCCGCCTTTGGTTGTGGCCTATGCCTTAGCAGGCAATATGCGTGTTGATATTACCCGTGAACCTCTTGGCACAAGCAAAGAGGGTAAGCCTGTTTACCTGCGTGATCTCTGGCCAACGGAAGAAGAAATTCAATCCCTGATCAACAGCCATGTGTCTGCCGATTTATTTAAAGAAAAATATGCGGATGTGTTTAAAGGCAATGACATTTGGAACAACCTAAAAGTGTCAAAAACCTCTGTGTATGACTGGCCCGATTCCACCTATATTAAACAGCCGCCATTTTTTGCCAATATGGAGCAAAAACCGGCAGCACTTACCCAAATTGAAGGTGCCCGTTGCTTGGTGAAAGTCGGCGATTCTATTACCACGGATCATATTTCTCCGGCAGGTGCCATCGCGCCGGATAGTCCCGCCGGTGAATACCTCCAGGAACAAGGCGTTACGCCGAAAGACTTCAATTCCTATGGCTCACGGCGAGGCAATCACGAAGTGATGATGCGTGGCACCTTTGCCAATGTTAGATTGAAAAATCAGTTGGCACCGGGCACAACGGGCAGTGCTACAACTCACTTCCCCAGCGGTGATCAGATGTCGATTTTCCATGCCGCTATGCGCTATCAGGATGACAAGGTGCCTGCTATTGTCATTGGTGGTAAGGAATACGGCACGGGGTCAAGTCGGGACTGGGCGGCAAAAGGTCCTTCTTTGTTAGGGGTAAAAGCGGTGTTAGCGGAAAGCTATGAACGTATACACCGCTCTAACTTAATTGGCATGGGAATATTGCCGCTACAGTTTAAACCCAATGAGAGTGCCCAGAGTTTATCGCTGCGAGGTGATGAAATGTTTACCATCGAAGGGGTAACAAAAGGGCAAAAAGAAGTGACGGTAACAGTGACCAATGATGCCGGGGAAAACCGTACCTTTAAAATGGACGTGCGTATCGATACGGCCAATGAGTTTACCTATTTCGAACACGGCGGTATTTTACATTATGTGATCCGCGACTACCTAAATAAGTAGCTGTTTAAATATGTAGGTGAAAGACAACCACTGCATCAATATCTGCGATAAAAATGCCCACATTTGTGGGCGTTTTTTTAGCGTTTAAGTAGGGCCGACACGGCTTTGTAGCCTTGTTGAATGGTTTGTAGTGGGTCGTCGGTTTGGTCTCTTTCAACAAAGAAATGCTCTGCGCCAGCTTGTTTTCGAGCTTTAAAAATAGCCCCAAAGTCAATGGTGCCTGTGCCCACATCGGCAAACTGACCTTGGGCGTCCATGTCTTTAATGTGCCATAACTTAAAACGCCCTGGATAGTGTTTAAAATAACTTAGTGGATCTTTTTTGGCTTTTATTACCCAGTATAAATCCATTTCCATGGTCATGTTTTTAGCGTCTACTTCGTTAAGCAGTACGTCGTAAGGTTCAATACCGTCCACCGGCTGAAAGTCGAAATAATGATTGTGATACGCCAGTTTTAGCCCTTGGCTGTTGCAGACTTCGCCCCACCCATTGCATTCTTCGGCCAGTTTTTTGTAGGTGTCGATGGTTGAACCCCGTTGGGCTTCGGTAAGGTAGGGAATAATCAGGTATTTATGGCCCACTTCCTGTGCCGTTTCGATGAGCTGGTTAATACCGCCTTTTCTTAACAAGTCGAGGGGAACATGACTTGATGGTGCAGAAAGCCCTTCGCCATCGATAATTTTGCGTATTTCCTTGGGGGAATGACCAAAATAACCGGCGAATTCAAGCTCTTTATAGCCTAGAGTCGCAACCAGTTTCAGCACGCCTGGGACACCTTTTGCCATCATATCCCGAAGGGTATAAAGTTGCAGACCCACCCGTATTTCCGGTTTGGCTTGGGCAAAAGCGGCGCCGGGAAAGGCGGCAAGTCCCAGACCTGCGGCACCAAGTTTAAACAGTTGGCGGCGTTGAGCCGACACTGGGGCGTGGGGATTGGAAGAAGTACTAGGCCTGCTATTTTTATTTCCCATTCATTGCTCCTTCTTGGCTTTACTCGGTGGTTCTGAGGCAACACGTTCTGCGGCTCCTGCCGCCTGACTCAGGGCTGTTTGAGGTATTATATTGAATAAACCCCATAAAATACCACGGCAATGTATCACATAAACCGGCTCTGGACTCTGATCGCAATCATACAATTGCGTGCTTCTAAGGCCGTCTTTCTGGTAGCATGCCGTTTTTCGAATTGAACACCAAGACAATTATGATCGGCGAACTTGCTGCCCTTTCTACCGCACTGTGCTGGGCCATTGCGGCGCGCTTATTCCGTCAGGCTGGTGGTGGTTTTTCTGCCCTGTGTATGAACTTCTGGAAAGGCGTGGTTACCTTTGTTTTGCTGGGCCTAGTCTGTGTGTTTTTCGTACCTGCAGCCTCGTTGCCCGCAAGTGGTTATGGCTGGTTATTGCTAAGTGGCGTCATTGGTATTGGCATCGGCGATACCTGCTTCTTTTTAGCCTTAAAACGTATTGGCGACAGCCAGTCGGTGTTGGTCACAGAAACACTGGCGCCCATTTTTGCTGCCTTACTGGCTATGGTGTGGATTTCAGAATGGTTAAATGCATGGCAATGGCTGGGAGTGGCCGTGGTGATCTTGGCGGTGGATATGGTAATAAAATCTACCCGTCGTACCTCGCCTCATATTACGCCTTCGGCAGGCTATTTGTATGCAGCCGGCGCTGCGGTTTGCCAAGCGGTGGGAGCGGTAATCAGCCGAGATATCCTCACGGGCTATGACATTAATGCCACCGAAGCGGCGTGCTGGCGCTTAGCCGGTGGCATCGTGATGGTGGCGCTGATGATGCTGTGGCGACGGGAACGGTGGCTGCCTAAGTTTAACCCCGGTAAGCGCGCCTGGTGTCTGCTCGCCATTGCAACCTTGTTAGGTACGGTGTTTGCCATGTATTTGCAAATGCTGGGCTTTGCCAATGCCAAAGCGGGCATCGTGCAAACCTTGATTGCCACCAGTGCGATTTTCTCCCTCGGTGTTGCTGCATTAATGGGGGATAAAATTCACCGCAGTACCCTAATGTGGTCTCTTGTGGCATTAGTTGGCGTGGCTATCCTAGTGGTGAGTTAGCGCGGGAGGCGTTGGGCTTTCCCTTTAAAGCGAAAATGCCGTGGTATTTGCTTGTGTAGTGAGCAATTGATCTATATAATGCGCGCCCTTACAGCTATCTCACTTAAGTTCCTTGTCTCCATACAGTCTGGCTGTGCTGTCGAGGCTACAACCGTAAGGAGCGTGTAATGCGTCATTACGAAATCGTATTTATGGTTCACCCTGATCAGAGTGAACAAGTACCTGGTATGATCGAGCGTTATACCACTATTTTGAAGCAAGACGGTGGTCAAATTCACCGTTTAGAAGACTGGGGTCGTCGTCAATTGGCATACCCAATCGAAAAGCTTCATAAAGCACACTATGTTCTGATTAACGCCGAAGCCACTGCTGAAGCCGTTGACGAACTGGAAAATGCTTTCCGCTTTAACGATGTGATCCTACGTAATCTGGTTATGCGCACTAAAAACGCTGTGACTGAACCTTCTCCTATGATGAAGGAAGAACGTCGTGAGCGTCGTGACGATTCTGCACCTCGCACTGAGCGCGCAGAAAAGAAACCTGAAACCACTGAAGATAACGCGTAAGGAGATCAATCATGGCTCGTTTTTTCAGACGTCGTAAGTTCTGCCGTTTCTCTGCAGAAGGTGTTGAGCAAATCGATTATAAAGATATTGCTACACTGAAAAACTATATTACTGAGAGCGGTAAAATCGTTCCTAGCCGTATTACTGGTACAAGTGCTAAATATCAGCGTCAGCTGTCTACAGCTATTAAGCGTGCGCGCTTCCTTGCGCTGCTGCCGTACACAGATTCTCATAACAAGTAATTGGCGAAAGGGGAAATTTAGATGGATATCATCTTATTAGACAAAATCGCCAACCTTGGCGGTCTGGGTGACCAGGTAAGCGTTAAAGCTGGTTATGCACGTAACTTCTTATTCCCGCAAGGAAAAGCAGTACCTGCAACTAAGTCAAACATCGAAAAGTTTGAAGCTCGTCGTGCAGATCTGGAAGCGAAAATCGCTGAAGAGTTAAATGCCGCACAAGCTCGTGCTGATAAAATTGCTGAATTAGGTGAAGTAACTATTGCTGCACCTGCTGGTGATGAAGGCAAACTGTTCGGTTCTGTTGGTACTCGTGATATCGCGGACGCAGTTACTGCGGCTGGCGTAGAAGTTGTGAAAGCCGAAGTGAAGTTACCTACAGGTACTTTACGTGAAATCGGTGAGTACGACATTGACCTTCAGTTACACTCTGACGTAATGACATCCGTTAAACTGGTTATCGTTGCCGAAGCGTAAGATTTAACGTTTTAAACGTTAAAAAAAACCGCTACCTTACCGGGTAGCGGTTTTTTTATGTCTGTTTCCCGGCCCTTTAAGATCATGGTTTTCATCATTGATAGCGTTTGGTTTTTTCCGTTGCCAAAAATGCGTCAAAATCGCCTTTGCTAAGGGGTTTGGCAAACAAATAACCCTGACCGTAGTCACAGCCCATTTTCGTTAGAATGGTCAGTTGTTCGTTGGTTTCGATGCCCTCTGCAACCACTTCAATCCCCAGTTTTTTAGCCATCAAGATAATGGCTTCGCATAAGACTTTATCGTTACTGACTTCTGTCATCGAATTGACAAAACTTCGGTCTATTTTGACGTAATCCGTTGGGTATTTTTTTAGATAGGAAATAGAGGAGTAGCCGGTGCCAAAGTCATCCAGCGCAATGCTGACGCCTGCTTGTCTGAAATGAAACAGTTTTTGGGAGACTTTATCATCGGCATCCATTAAAAGGCTTTCGGTAATTTCCAGCGTAATTGCATTAGATGGGGTGCCAGAGGCTAACAGTGTATCCAGCCATTCCATGATATTGGGCTCGGCACTGAAGTAATGAGTCGGTGAGGTATTAATACTCAATTGCAAATCAGGGCAATAGCGGGCGCGCCATTTTTTCGCATCGTCGCATACCTGTTGGAATACCCAGTCACTGATTTCTATAATAAGGCCCGATTCTTCGGCAATTGGAATAAACTCATCGGGTCTGATTAACCCTTTAACCGGGTGCTGCCAGCGAATTAGGGCTTCTGCTTTTGTTACTTGTTTGTTCTGTAAATTGACAATGGGCTGATATTCGATAAACAGCTGATGGTTTTCAATGGCGTAGCGTAGATCATTTAGTAATGTGAGGCGTTGCAGCGCTTCGTCGTGGAGGCGTTTGGTATAAAAATAATAGCTGTTTTTACCGAGGGACTTGGCCCCATACATGGCTTGATCGGCATTTTTAAGAATGCTGGTCGCATCTTGGGCATCATCGGGATACAGGGTGACACCAATACTCACGCTGGTATGAACACGCTCTTGCTCGATGGTCTGAGGGGTGGAAATACTCGACAGTAAGTCCTGAATAATGCGATCTAAATCATTTTTACTCGAAATATTATTAAAAATCAGAACAAACTCGTCTCCCCCTAAGCGAGCCACTGTATCTTGTTGTCGGATACAATTTTCAATTCGTCGTGCACATTCAATGAGTAGTTTGTCGCCAAAATCGTGGCCAAGGGTATCGTTAATATCTTTAAAGTTATCTAAATCGAGCAGCATAACGGCTACTTTTGACTGTGCACGATCAGCCATTTTAATGGCTTGCTTAAGGTGTACTTCCATTAAGTTTCGGTTGGGTAACCCAGTTAAAACATCGTAATTGGCTTGTCGCCATATTACTTTGTTGGCCCGTTCCCGCTCAATGGCAATACTGGCTATATGGGCAAATTGCCCAATACGCACCAGTTCTCCCTCAGAAGGGGTCGCAGGCGCTTCATGATATATGGCAAAGGTACCGAGTACTTCGCCGTTCGCCGAACATATGGGTTGTGACCAGCACGCGCCTAAATTGGCCCGTGCTGCCAGTTCACGCCATTGGGTCCAGTACGGGTGGGTACTGATATCTTTAACAATTACAAGATTATTGGTAAACGCTGCGGTACCGCATGAGCCATGACCAAAACCAATTTCTAAGCCGTTTACTTGTTCATTATAAAAAGAAGGAAAAGAAGGGGCTGCACCAAGGCGTAATTTATTGCCCTCTAAAAGCAGGATGCTACAGCGTTTGTTGGGATATTCGTTTTCAATGGCCTTCACAATATACAGCAAGGCTAAAGACAGGGATTCGGCCTTTACGACTTTTTCCAGAATAATGCTGCGTACACGGGTAAGCTTTTGGGTTTCTTCTAACTGTGCTTGTTGATAGGCAAGCTTTTTTGAAAGCGTTGACAAGGCTTCCCGTTCAAATTCCGCTTCCACCAGTTTACCGAGATCGTGAAGCATGGCTTCATCGGCAGAACTAAATGGCTTCGGTGCATCATTAAATATGCACAACGCGCCCATGGCAAAGCCATCAAACATGACTTTTACGCCGGCATAAAAGCGTACGTGAGGCGGTCCGGTAACAAGGGGATTGGTGGCAAAGTCGGGATCCTCATGGGTATCTGGTACAATAAGCAGGCGAGTTTTAGTAATGGTATGGGCACAAAAAGCCATATCCCGGTGGGTTTCGCTGAGATCTAAATTTACACCAGATTTAAACCATTGGCGCTCTTCATCTATAAGGGAAATGGACGAATAAGCGCACCCGAATATCTTTGTTGCTATTCGGGTAATGCGGTCGTATCTTTCTTCCGGCTTGGTATCGAGTATCTCCAACCGCCTTAGCGTTCTAAGCCTGTCTACCTCGTTACTCGGCTTTGGTGGTTTGGTCAAGCGAACTCCCTTACACAAATGAAAAGAGACAAGTTATTGTTGTCTGCTTCTCAGTTTAGCAGTTTAAATCCAATATGGAGATAAACAGGGCATTAAATTTGTGCTTAGGAAGGGCAAAAATATTGATCTGTAACAAGAAAAATCAACGTTATTTTAGTGCCGGTGTGGGGCATTAAATCATATCAGTTTGAGTTTGCCGTTGAGCATGCTCATATGGCCTGGGAAGGAACAAAAATACAGATAGGCTTCGTCTTTTGATAATTGACTGACATCAAAGGTGACTGACGTACTTTCTTTCGCTCCTGTCACCTTGGTATTTGCAATCACCCGCTTATCGCCTGGGGTGACATAATCATTGGCCAAACCCTGTGAAGCGCCGTCTTTCACCACCCCTTTCGCGTCGGATTCTTTGCTAAGTACCCAGTTGTGCCCCATGATGTTTTTTGGCAAGGTGCCGGTGTTTTGCAAGGTAACCGTAAAGGTGGAGCAACTTGAGGGGACTTCAATGGAAGACTTGTTATAGCGCATGGTGTCGCTACTTTTTATGGTAGTTGAACAGTCCTCTGCAAAAACAAAACTACAGAAAAAAACAGTAAAAAGTGCAACGAATGATTTCATGTTTTCTGTGCTCCTTGTGGTTAGTGACTTTTGAGTAGGAAAGCACTCTACTACAGGGATGAGTGAATTTTTAATAATGAAATATTATTTTGTCGATAGTAAAAAACGATTGGGTTTGGGATGTCTTTTTTGTATTTAATCGTTTTGTCGTTATTTTCGAGGCGTTTATAGACAAACGATAAAGCGTGCAAAGGTCTTTGTTGTTGAAATACCGGTTTTATATTGGACGGTGACTGACAGGTCATTACAATAGGCAGGCTGTTACACAAGCCGTCGGCTAATAGGATGATAGGAAGTATTAATAATGACCAAAATGCGCTCGTCTACAGGGCTAACGTTTGCGCAGGAAGCCATGCGCTATGTGTATTCTTTCTTGCTGGTGTTACTTATCCCCTTTGCCTTTCTTAATTTCATTTTTCGCAAGAAAAACAAGGAAGATACCGCAGAACATGGTCGTTTTGAGCGTTTGGGTTTTGTTAAAGCGCCAGCCCAAAAAGGGGGCTATTTGTTTCATTGCGTCTCGGTAGGTGAGGTGATCGCTGCCTCAGTGCTGATTAAACAGATCCTAAAAGAAGAGCCAGAGACCGCCGTAACGGTAAGTACCACCACCGCCACAGGCTCTGCCCGGGTAAAGGCAATATTTGGCGATGGGGTACACCATTTTTATCTGCCATACGATTTGCCTTGGTCCATGAACCGTATGTTAGGCCGGGTTGAACCGAAAATGGTTCTTATCACCGAAGTGGAATTATGGCCCAATCTCATTCACCGTTGTTGGCGTGGAAAAATTCCCGTTGTGGTGATTAACGCCCGTATGACCGAGCGCTCCGCGAAGCGGTATAGTAAAATTAGTCTGCTCTTTGCCCCTATGTTAAATAAAGTTAGCCACGTATGTGCCCAAGGACAGCGGGACTACGACAATTACCTTGCTTTGGGTATAGCAAAAAGCAAGTTAACACTTACTAACAATATAAAATTTGATCAAAGCAGCGCTAAGTTAGCAAGTACTGACTCGTTTCATGGACTGAAAAAAGGCGAGCGTCCTATCCTGATTGGTGGGAGTACCCATGAAGGTGAAGAACGGGCTTTGCTTGATGCGCTCATTGCACTTAAACCGGCTTTTCCCACGCTGATGCTTATTTTGGTGCCTCGGCATCCCGAGCGCTTTAGCACCGTTAGAAAACTGATTGAAAGCGAGCCGTTACAACTAGCATCAACTTCTGATACGCCTGCCATAGCGCCAGATACCGATGTGGTGTTGGTGGATGAAATGGGCAAACTAAACCAAGCATATGCAATGGCTTCCATAGCCTTTGTGGGAGGCAGTTTGGCTGATAAAGGCGGTCACAACGCCCTTGAACCCGCAGCCCATAAACTACCTATTATCATGGGGCCGCATATTTACAATAATCCGGTGATTTGTGACAGTCTTATCCAAAATGGCGCGTTAGTCATTGTAAATGACACCCAAGCACTTACCGCACAGTGTCTGCACTACTTGCAAAACCCTGAGCACGCGTCGGAAGCCGGATTATGCGGCTATGATGTGTTGATGGCAAACAAGGGGGCGGTGTCAGCCAGTATGGCAGTCATTAATATGTACTGATCGAAAGTGATGCATGAGGAAAGAAAGTCGCACTGATTTAGTGCGTAATGCTATTTTATTACCGTTTAAAACCCCTTCTGTTTTTAGTAACTAATTGATAATGCGATTTAAATCAAAGTTGGCCTCATAGTTGCTATTTAAATGCCGACGCTGTGCTTCAAGTATAAAAAAAATAACATTGCATCCAATAATAATAATAGAGGGGAGCGCTTGATTACACGTTAATTCCAGGGAACGGCACTCTGTCCACGGGCAGAGTGCCAGTTTTACACTCATACCGGTTCGCTTGCAGGGATCACCAAACTAATCACTTTCCATCCCGCTTTAGGGTTCGTTTCCTGACCATCTAAAAAGGCATGAGATCGATTATTCTCATCCAAAGCCAATAAGGGTATTGCCCTGTCTTTATAGGTTTTTTCGTAATCCTCAAAAGTAAATTCATCGCTCAGAGCCGTTGTTTTCACCGCCGCGCCCTTGGCAATGGCTGACGCCAGATAGCCGTATGTTACCCCTTCATCAAAAAGCGTGAGCTTTTGCGCGTACTGGGTACTAACCTGATGGCTTGGCCGTGTGGTTTGCTCATTGCTGGAAAGCCCCCATACTCTGTTTTTACCCATGGTGTACTCAAAGTGATAGGCAATCATTGGATTAAGCTGCTTGTATGGCGACATGACAAGCACGGTGCCAAAGGTATCCATTGCCAAGTTACGGGTGGCATGATCAGACATAGGGTTGCCAAAATAAGCCGGTATTTCCATCATACGGGTGGCTTTAATGGCGTCCCAGTTGGTGTCGGAAATACATACGGGAATTTCATGCTTAATGAGTTCTTTAGCCAGCAAGCGGCTGAATTTGCTTCCACCGAAAATTAAAAAGCCGTTGGGGGACGGTGCGCGAACTTTAAGCAGTTGCGCCACCTGTTTTGCCGACAGGCTTTGGATCACAACCGTAGTAATAATGACGATAAACACAATGGGTACTATCACCCCCGCTCCTTCGTAGCCGATTTCTTCTAGCTTAAGGGAAAACAACGCCGACACCGCAGCGGCAACAATACCCCTAGGGGCGATCCAACTTAGCAGGGCCATTTCTCGCCAATTGAGATCCGTGCCCACTGAGGAGGCCAAAACGGATAAGGGTCTTGCGATAAATAAAATAGCCCCAAGGACAATCACTACCCCTGAGCCCACATCAAATACGGCATTTAAATTGAGTCGCGATGCGAGAATGATAAACAAACCAGAGATTAACAGTACGCTTAAGGTCTCTTTAAATTCCAGAATATCTTCAACATCAACCCCTTTCATATTGGCCAGCACCATGCCGGCAATGGTCACTGCCAACAGACCGGATTCATGGGCTACCGCGTTTGAGGCGGCAAACACCGCCAGAATAATGGTAAGTACCGCCGTATTTTGTAAGTAGTGGGGAATGAGATTTTTACGTAACGCCAAACCCAGTAGGTAGCCGACGGCTAGGCCAAGTAACGTGCCCATGCCCACGGTTTTACCAAAGGCGATAAAGGTATGTAATAAGGCGCTTTCCTGGGCGGCGACGATGTATTCAAACACCAACACCGCTAACAACGCGCCAATGGGATCGATAATGATCCCTTCCCAGCGAAGAATATTAGCAAGGTTGGTTTTTGGGCGTACCGTGCGCACCATAGGGACAATAACCGTTGGGCCTGTGACCGTAACCAGGGCGCCAAATAACGCTGCAAGCTGCCAGGTTAAATCAAGGCAATAATGGGCGGCGACGGTGGCGATTACCCAAGTCACCAGTACGCCAATACTGCATAGATTGCGCACCATATTACCGTGACCGGCAATATCACTAAATTTTAAGGTTAACGAGCCTTCAAACAGAATGATGGCCACCGATAAGGAGACAATGGGGAACAAGAGATCACCAAAGAGGGCGTCAGGATCGAGGACGTGGAACACAGGCCCCACGATAATGCCAGTTATCAGTAGGGGCAAAATCGCCGGCAGACGTATTTTATAAGCCAGAAACTGACAAAATATGGATAAGAGTCCAACACTAACTAAACTAAGCAAGGGATCTGACACGGTGCGTTCCTTTTGATTGCCGTGGCTGGCATGATTGTGTTGACCAATGGCATTTTATTGTAATGGTACTGGTATATACTATGCCTTATTACAAGCGGATTATTTATGATGTGTTCATTCTTTTTTACAATAGCTAAGAATAAGCGACATTAGAGGACTTTATATTTATATTCTGCTGTTTCGTATTATCAATAAGTTGGTTTTTTTGTACAGTAATGTGCTTGGAAGCTAGGCGTTCGTTTTGTCAAGGGAAGGGAGAATCGGTGAGTCGTCATTTCTTAAGTTTTATACCGTTATTTTTTGTTGCCAGTTGTAGCATGTCTTCACCGTCGAATTCTCAGGTGACTGTGGAACATGTTTATACCTTGGATGCCGATTTAGGTGAAACGTCCGGGTTGTTCTGTCGCGGTGATAACGCCTTTAGCATTAATGATTCTGGCAATGCGCCGGAGTTATTTGTTATTGATAAACAAGGCCAGATCACAGGTCGTACGCCGTTAAATGCAAAAAATGTCGATTGGGAAACCATTACCGGTGATGATGAAAACCTGTATATCGGTGATATTGGCAACAATGCGGGTAAACGAAAATCCCTGACTATTTATAAGGTGTCATCGGCCACAGGGGATGTTGCTTCAACCATCCACATTGCTTACAAAGGGAATAGGGTCGACGACAATGTACCTTATAGCCATGATTACGATGGTGAAGCCATGACCCTACGTGACGGTAAAATTCTGATTTTCTCAAAAAGCTGGGGGACGGAAATTTCCCATGTCTACGCAGTGGATGTGAACAAAAGTGAGCAGTTACTTACATCTATGGCCAACGTAAAAGGCTTACCCGGTGTGGTAACCGGTGTGGATTGGAGTGAAAAACTACAGCAGTTTGTATTGGTGGGTTATCGCAGTAATGCGCTGGGTATGTTCAAACCCTTTGTGGCGGAAGTCTCGGCGGATTACGAAGTGAAGTCGGTGTTTCCCCTTGGCGAATTCACTCAAGTCGAAGGGGTTTGTCATACTCCGGACAACAAGGTATGGATATCACAAGAAAGCACGCCGTATAGCTCGGCAAAGCTGGCAGAAATTAGCTTCTAACTCAAACCGGTTAGGTTCTCCAACCTAACCGTATTTTCGTGATCTCTTACGCCATAGCGGTGGTGGTTACTTAAGCAAACACCACCGTCTTGTTATGGTGAATAATCACTCTGTCTTCCAGATGATAGCGCACACCGTTTGCCAGTGCGGTGATTTCACAATCTTTTCCTTTTCTTACCATATCGGCCGCCGAATCACTGTGGCTGATCCGTTTCACGCTTTGTTCAATGATAGGCCCTTCATCGAGATCTTTGGTGACATAATGGCAGGTGGCACCAATGAGTTTCACACCACGATCATAAGCTTGTTGATAGGGGCGGGCACCGGCAAAGGAAGGCAAAAAACTATGATGAATATTAATGGCTTTGCCTTGCAGTTTTTGACACACGTGATCCGGTAAGATCTGCATAAAACGGGCAAGCACGGTTAAATCAATCTTGTATTCGTCTAACAAGGTTTCGATTTGTGCGAAGGCCTGTTCTTTGCCCAGCGCTTTAAAATCTACCCAATGAAACGGTACCTTGTACCAATCGGCAAATTGCTTCATTTGCGGATGGTTACCAATGATCACTGGAATATCGCAGTCCAGCTCTCCGGTATGCCAGCGGTGAAGCAAATTAACCAGACAGTGAGACTCCAGACTGGCAAGTAATGCTACTCGCTGTTTGACTTGGGAATCAGACAACCGCCAGTTCATTTGAAACTCATTGGCTACAGGGGTAAATGCTTGTATGAATTCGTCGTATCCCAATTGCAGGGAATCACCACTAATCTCGTGGCGCATAAAGAAACGACCGGTTTGTAAGTCGGTGTGATGATTGGCTTCGACAATGGTAGCGCCATATTCAACCAAAAATTGCGAAACACGGGCCACAAGACCGATTTGATCGGGACAATCAATGACTAAGCGATAAGTTTGCTTCATTATTTTCAATGAGGTTATTTTTAATGCCCTTGTTTTACCCATGCAAGGGCGTGCTGTAAAGCCTTAATGAAAAGAAATTAGTATAAGCCTTGTCGTAGTCGCTCACGAATAGATAAATCTGATTGAAGATCCCAGGAGTGCCTTATTAGATAACGCACCCCCGATGGGGTAGAAACAGATTCAAACAGATGAAAAGCATCAAACGACATGGTGATATCCAACGGGATTAAGGGGGGCAAAAGAGCGCTTGTGGCTTTTCTTATCACCGTTACGTGGGGTTTATAGTCGCGCTTTTCTAAGCTAATTCCTGCCGTTCGCGCCGCTTTTCGTGTCTTTTTGGCCAGCTCAGGTAAGGCTTTAGGAATGTGCAGGGGGGCGGTGAAAATGATTTTAGGGCGTTCCCAGCATCCGGCACTGTCTAACGTGGCAGAAAACGGTGGGTGGATTAAGGTGTCTAAGGTTGCGATGAGGGTTTCGTGTTGACGAGGGGTGACATTACCTAAGAAGCAAAGGGTAAGGTGGTAGTTGGCCGCCGGGACTGCATGGGGCAAAGATGGCCCTAATGACTCGCTGGTTGGCTTTTTATCTGAAACCTGAGGGAATGCCCGTTGTTGCCATTGGGATAGCGCCAGTTTCGCTTGTGGGGTTAAATCTAAACCAATAAAACAACGCATGTCTTTCTCCTTAGCCATTCAATAGGGTTATCTGTGTTTGTGCAATGGGTCGTCACACAGGTAAAATAGCCAGATTAGTATTTCCCTTTATAGGTCATTACCCCGTATATGCCAGTTAGGAACTCCGCTTTACCCGCAACCACGCTTATTCCCGAATTAGTGACGGCTCTTGGCAGTAATAATGTGATTGTGGGGGCACCTCCAGGGGCCGGTAAATCCACAGTGTTGCCGCTGGCGTTACTTGAACATACGGTGGGTAAAATCATTCTACTGCAACCCCGTCGTGTGGTGGTACGAAATCTTGCTGCCTATTTGGCCGCACAATTGGGAGAGGATGTGGGCCAAACCGTGGGGTATCGCATCCGTGGTGAGAGTAAGGTAAGTGCTCACACTCGTTTAGAGATAGTAACAGAAGGTGTTCTTACCCGTCGCATTGTACAAGATCCTGAATTGAACGGGGTTAATACCATTATTTTTGATGAGTTCCACGAGCGCAGTATTCACAGCGATTTTGGGTTGGCGTTAGCCTTAGAGGTTCAGGAAGGACTGCGGGAAGATCTGTCCCTTATTATTATGTCGGCAACCTTAGATGTGGATGAGATAACCGCACTATTACCTCAAGCCGTTCTGTTAACCACCGAGGGCCGCCAGTTTCCGGTCAGTGAGATTTATGTGGGTAATACGGCCAGTAAAGATCTGGTAGGCAAGGTGACTAGGGTTATAACAAACAGCCTACTTGAGGATGAGGGAGACATTCTGGTGTTTTTACCTGGTATGGCAATGATCCGCAAGGTGGCACAGCAACTAGCCACGAGTGGGTTTTGTCAGAATGTGGTGATCCACTCCTTACACGGAAGCATGACGAAAAGTGAGCAAGATGCGGCGATACAGCCCGATGCCGCAGGACGACGAAAGGTGATCCTTGCCACCAATATCGCAGAAACCAGTTTAACCATTGATGGCGTAACCGTGGTGGTAGACTCAGGATTGGAAAATTCGGCTAAATTTCATATGGCTACTGGGTTAGTCCAGCTCACCACGCAAATGATCTCCCAGGCCTCAGCCACCCAACGCAAAGGCCGGGCTGGGCGTTTGCAACCCGGAAAAGTCTATCGTTTATGGAGTGAGGAGCAACAAGCCCGGCTCGCCAAACAGCCTGTACCTCAAATTCAACGGGAAGATATTTCGGGTTTATTACTCGATGCCTTAGGGTGGGGCACGTCCTTGCCTGAAATGGCGTTGATGAGCCAGCCCTCTCAAACCCAAATTAACCTTGGCTTAGCTGCGCTAGAGGCCATGGGGGCGGTAAATGACAAGGGAATGATAACGGCATATGGCAAAACATTACTGGCTTTTCCTACATCACCAGCGCTGGCACATATGCTTCATCAATCCTGCCTGCATGCCCGTCACCCTGAGTTGGAAAGTTTGCCTCAAGTGGCTTGTTTCTGCGCCGCGTTGGCAGAAGAAAGTCAGTCAATAAGATCGTCTATTCGATTGTCCGATGGCATTAAAAACCTCGACGGTGGAGCAAAAGCCCGGCTCCTTCGTCAGGCAAAACGTTATGCGGCCATGATGTCCGTCAGTTTATCCTTGCCCATTACGGGGCTGCCTTCTCGTTTGGTTGCCATGTGCCTTGCTTTGGCATTTCCACAACGGATAGGATTTAAACGCCAACAACAATACAAACTGGCTTGCGGCAGAGGTGCCGTGGTGCCTCGAGGAGAGGTATTAAGTGATGATTGGATCCTAGTACTGGCCGGACAGCTGGTGGGCAGTGATGTGAAAATTGATGTGGCAGAGCCCATATCCGAATCCGATCTTCGGCTGCTCTATGCGGATGAATTTAGCTGCCGTACTCAGGTAACCTTTAATACCACGAAAAAACAAATGGAAGCGCGCAAAGTTGATTGTTTTCGTGCCATCGAGTTGTCTAGTGAACCGCTAGCCAAGGTGTCGCCAAAAGAATGGGGGCAAGCCTGGTATGGGCACATCCAATCGCTTGCTATGAATGAGTTACCGCTATCGCCCACCGATTTGCAGTGGTGGTACCGTTATTGTCTTGCTTGTAAGCTTAATCTTCATCAGCCCCAGGCTTTTGATGAGCCGCCGCCTTGGCAGCAGGTAGATTCGATAATAGCATTGATTGACGAAGGAATGCTAAAACAACGCTTAGCCCGCTGTAAGCAATTTGACGACCTGGCAAAAATCGAATGGTCGGCATTATGTCAAAATTCATTGCCTTGGAGTCAACAACAGGCCATGGATGCATTGTTACCGTCTAAAATAACTGTCCCCACGGGAGAAAAGCGCAAACTCACCTACCGTAGTGACGGAGAAGTGCTCTTGGCGGTACGTCTACAGGAGATGTTTGGGTGTACGCAGCCCATTACGGTGGTAAATGGACAAATAACCGTCACCGTGGAATTACTCTCTCCTGCCAACCGACCCATTCAAAAAACCGCCGATCTTGGTGCCTTTTGGCAAGGGAGTTATTTTGCGGTACAAAAAGAAATGAAAGGTCGGTATCCCAAACACCGCTGGCCCGATCGTCCCATGGAAGCAAGCCCAGGAAAGTCCATCAAACCCAAAAACTGATTGGCCAAGTGTTAATGTAATGCTCTGACCAGTCAGTCCTTCCCCAATAGCCTATATTTATATCTGATTGATATTTAATTCATTGTCTGAAAATAAAAATTTGAGTCTTTATAGGTTATTAACATAATTGATCTAGATCTTGTTTTTAATTGTCAAAATCTTCAGAAGCATGCTTATATTAATTTGTTGTACAAATAAACGTCAACACTAATAGGAAAGTAATATGAGCAAAGTTGCATTAGTAACAGGTGGTACCAGAGGAATTGGTGAAGCAGTTTGTATCGCATTAAAAAATGCAGGCTACAAAGTTGTTGCAAATTACGGTGGAAACGATGAAGTAGCGAAAACATTTACTGAACGAACGGGAATCCCTGCATTCAAATTTGATGTTTCGAATTTCGAAAAAACCAAAGAAGCTATCGATCAAATAGCAGACGATTACGGTCCGGTGGAAGTGCTCGTTAACAATGCGGGCATCACCCGTGATGGGACCATGCACCGCATGCGCTTTGAGCAATGGGATGCGGTTATTCAGACCAATTTGGCCTCGTGTTTTAATACATGTCGAGCCGTTATCGACTCAATGCGTGCCAATCAATTCGGGCGTATTGTTAATATTGGCTCTGTCAATGGTCAGGCCGGACAGTACGGGCAAGTGAATTATGCGGCTGCAAAATCCGGTATTCATGGCTTTACTAAAGCGTTGGCACTGGAAGGCGCCGGCAAAGGGATTACCGTGAATGCCATTGCTCCTGGTTATGTAGATACCGATATGGTGCGAGCGGTTCCTGAAGAAGTATTGAAGAAAATTATTGCTACCATTCCGGTAGGACGGCTGGGTAAGCCGGAAGATATTGCCCGCAGTGTACTCTTTTTAGTGGGAGACGAAGCGGGCTTTATTACAGGCTCTACATTATCCATTAATGGTGGCCAACATATGTATTAGCCATTCTCACGACCGAAAATCACCCTTGATTTTCGGTCGCTGGCATTACCCCAATTTTTGTCATAGTGGCTAATCCGGGGAACCCATCTGCAATCATATTATTGGCGATCTGATATTCCCGTATTCCCGCCCGGGTCGCGGGCCCGATAATACCATCCGGTGTACCTACATTGTGGCCTAATTCATTTAATGCCGATTGCAAGGCAATGATATCGCTTCGGTTATAAGCCGGTAAGTCAGGCAGTGCTTTGACTAACCCCGCCTCGCCGGCAATTTGATCTGCCAGTTTACCCACGGCGATGGCGTAAAACTCTGAGTTATTCCAACGCATGATGGTACGAAAATTCGGATAAGCTATAAAAGCCGGGCCGGTATGTCCGGCGGGAACCACGATGTATCCAAGTTCATCCGCGTTGCCTAATGGTGTGCCGTCTGCTTTTTTGATGCCGGCTTTATTCCAGTCTCGAATGGGGCGTTTATTGCTATATCCTGCCTGTCGATAATCGAAGTCTGCTGGTAAGATAATTTCCCGTCCCCAGCGATAACCTGGCTGCCAGCCCAGTTTAGACAGAAAGTTTGCAGCAGAAGCTAGGGCATCTTGTTCACTGTCCCACAAATTAATTTGCCCATCACCATCGCCATCAATGGCGTAGTGCATGTAAGCTGAAGGCATAAACTGGGTATGCCCCATGGCGCCAGCCCAAGATCCAACCATGCGTTTTTGCTCTAGGGATTCTCTTTCTAGCAGCTTTATTGCGGTAATGAGTTCAGACGTAAAAAAGCGGCTACGTCTTTGGTCACAGGCCAGGGTAGTTAACGAGTCCAATACATTCATTGTTCCCTTGTAGCCACCAAAATTGGTTTCCAGCCCCCAAAACGCCAAAAGGTAATGGGCAGGCACACCGTACTGAGAAGACAAGGCATGCAGAAAATCACGGTGTTTTTCGTACATTTCCTGGCCTTTGTTGATGCGCCAAGAGTTTACCCGTTTGCTGTAATAACCGGGAAATGTTTGCACAAACTCAGGTTGGCTACGATCCAGTTTTATGACTTTAGGTTGGTAGTGAATATCTGCAAATACTCTGTCGACAACAGCTTTTGCTACGCCTTTTTCCACGGCGGTTGTAGCAAGCTGCGCCTTACAGGTTTCGAACTCGTCTGCATGAGCCGCACCTAGCAGAGTAAAAAATGAGAGTAGCGATAATTTTAACTTATCAGATATCCAGTCAGACATAATGCTTACCTTTTGTGATGATGGGGCAATGCTACATCATCAACAGGAGTTGGTGCGAATGAAATTGAGAATTTGTGTAGGGAGTTGGATGACTCCCTAACGGAATAAATAGGTGTAAATGTGTGTAGGTAATTGAATTATTCGTACTTATGAATGAAATCTGTGATGAGAGGACGAACACTTTGTCTAAACTTTGAGCCACTAAAAATTCCGTAATGTCCGGCACCTTGTTGTACATGGTGCTTACGCATGTTTTTAGGCACACTTTTGCAAATTTGTTGTGCGGCTTCGGTTTGTCCCAGGCCACAAATATCGTCGTCGGCACCTTCTACTGTAAGGAGTGGCGTGTTGTCGATGGCGTCAAAATTAACGGGATTACCCTGGTAGGTAATCGCGCCGCGGGCAATATCATTATTTTTAAATACCCGCTCTATGGTTTCAAGATAGAACTCAGCCGGAATATCAAGCACCGCAAGGTATTCATCATAAAAAGCGCGAAAACGATCGGCATCTTCTTCTTCACCAAATACCAAATTTTGAAAGAAGTTTTGGTACTTTTTCATATGTGCTTGCTGGTTCATGCTAATAAAACCACCGAGCTGCATAAAGCCAGGATACACTTGTCTGCCTTCACCGGGATACCCGTTTGGCACGGTCATAATGGCCACATTTTTAAACCAACTCATGGGGTGTTTCTGGGAAAATTCATTGACCCGGGTCGGATTTTTCGAACAGTCTATGGGGCCAGCCATCAGTGTTAGGGTTTTGGGGACAGCCTCACTTTTGCGTTCGGCCAATACGGCGGTGGCAATAAGTGCTTGCACTGTGGGTTGGCATATTGCCATTAGGTGGGTATTGGGACCCAACTGTTCCATAAAGTCGATTAAGTAACTGACATAACAGTCAAAGGTAAAGGGGCCTTCATCTAATGGCACTTCCCGGGCATCGGTCCAATCGGTGACATAAATTTCGTGGTCCGGCAATAAGGCTTCTACCGTGCCTTTTAGCAAGGTGGCAAAATGGCCTGAAAGAGGAGCCACTAACAATACTTTATGATCGTCTTTAACGCCCATGCGATTAAAATGGATAACTTCGCAAAACGGCTTACTAATGGCTATCTCTTCTTTTACCTTAACGCGTTTATTATTGATTTTAATTTCATCAATATTAAACCCCAGCTTTTCGTAGCGTTGAGTCAGTCGCATGGCAGTTTCCAGCGTAGCGCGGGTAATGCGACCGGGGATGGTATGGGCGAAAAGATTGGAAGGATGGTTCGTAATATCATTCAGCAGACTGAAGCCCTCATGCATGATATACGTGCCGCGGGTAAAATAATCGTATGCTTGATAATTCATTACGTTAATCCTCAAAAACTGACTGGGGCTAGGGCCTAATGGGGAATAAAAGGTTCATAACAAGAGAGGAATCAAGGCGACCGGGGTCGCCTTGTAAAGCCATTAAGCCTTTGCTGCTTCTTGGAATTTAGCGGTCATTTCGTCGCTTAATCCTTTGAGCATTTCGCCGGCTTTTTGCTGCGCTTCAGTGATCACAGCATAAGAGCTCTTCGCCACGTCAGCCATCGTTTCCTGCATTGATTCAACATAGGCTTTGTTGGTTTCTGCCAAACTCATTAAATCTTTTTGCTGAGAGGCTTTTTCAAAATAAGACATGCCTTCAGACAACAGTGATTTATACAGCGCGTTTTGCTTTTCGGCCAGATCTTGCATAGTGCTCATATTTAGCGTCGCAAGGTCAGTTACAGGCTTCATTGCAGTTTTCATTTGTTCGTTCATTTGTTCAAACATTGTCTGTCTCCAGTTTCGTAGTAAAGTTAATCAGTTGATTTTGTTGTCGTCGCCGGCTTTTTCGCCGTCGTGCGGCGAGTCCGTGTTGTTGGTTTCTTAGCGGCAGTCGTCGTAGTTTTTGCTTTCGTTTCGGCACTTGCCACAGGGGCTTTTTCTTTAGCCGCTGGGGCCGCTTTTTTGGTCTCGGCTACTGCTTTTTCCGGTTCGGCTGCGGCACTCGCGGTTTGTTTCTCAGCCGCTGGCGCTGCTTTTTTAGGCGCTGCGGGGGCGGCCTTGGTGGCTTTTTTTGCCGGTGTCGCTTTGGCTACGGGTGCTTTTTTGGGGGTGGCGGCTTTTTCGGCAACCGGGGTGATGGCCTCTTGTGGCATCGACAAGGAGGCTTTCATTGCCTCGGCCATCTCTTCTCTCATGGCATTGAGTGTTGAGTATGTCTCTTTCGATGCACTGGCCATACGCTCTCTTACTGATTCAGCAAGTTCGGTATTGGCACTGAGTACGCCTTTTAATTCCGATTGCTTGGCAACGGCGTTCATATAACGCACCCCGTCACTTAGCAGCCCCGTAAATAGTGTTGTTTGATGCTGAGATAAACTTTCCAGTGTTTTCGTATTTACGGCAAACATAGTGTGTACCGGTTTACTGGTACTTTTTAGCTGCTCTGAAAACTTGCCAAACATGCCTTTCTCCCGACCATTTACGCTTAAAGATTTTGCTGCACCGCAGCAGGATTGGTTAGATATTAGTCAATGTGGGGACGAAGGTCAACTAGAATTGTTGCGCTGCAGCAAAAAAGCTTAGACTTTAAAATAATAAGCATAGTGGTTTTTATGCTGCAGTGCAGTATATCGCGGTGTAGGAGGCGTGGAGGCTACTTCTGGGACTTTTTCCAGGCTTCCATATTTTGCTCTACGATCTTGTTAAACAAACCGAAGGGCGTGTTTTCAATCATGTTTTTCATCATACCTTGTACCTGATCTTGCTGATCAATAAAGGTGACTAAGGATTGTTCAAGATATTGGCGCAGATAAGATTGCATGTCGGTGTCGTAGTATCGAATCAGTTGTTTAAGCAGGGTATTGGTGAGCAACGACTGATTTTCGTTGGCTTCCGACTCACTGATGATTTGCAGCAATAAGGATTTGGTTATGTCATTTTCTGTTTTTGAATCAATTACCTGAAAATCTTCACGTTCATTGATCAGGGTCTTAATGTAATCGATATTCACGTATTGGCTACGGGAGGTATCGTACAGTCGGCGATTCGGATATTTTTTTATGGTGATCATAATGTTACCTCCTTGGTTTGGCCATTGAGAGTAGCGCACTATCACCTTGTGTGGCAACTTGCGGGTGTGAAAATTAGCGACACTCTAAAGGGGAAAACAGGACGCGGATCCTAGTGTGAGGAGCTAATGCACTGTATTAAAACGATTTAACATCATTGGCATGGTAATCGCTGTATAGGCTGGGAGCGCCCAGAAGGGCTTTTCCGAATTAACTGGAGAATATTATGTCTACATTTCTTAAATCGTTAGTACTGAGTTTTGCTGTGGCTTCCTCAATCAGCTTTGGTGCACAGGCTGCTCAGGATACTGACACCATGGCAGAAGCAGATGAACCTATGATACAGGCACAAAGCTATGATGATGCAACGTTAGAAAAATTCACCATGGCCATGAGCGCAGTCAGTGATGTCGCAGATAAATATCAGTCTGAACTTAGCGGTGATATCAGCGCGGAGAAAATACAGAAAATTCAGCAGGCCGCCCAAGATGAAATGGTTGCAGAAATTGAAAAAACTGGCCTGGAAGTAGAAACTTACACCACCATCGCACAGCAAGTGCAAACCGATGAAAAACTGCGTCAACGGGTGCTGTCTATTGCTAAAGCAAGCAATGAAGAATCGTAATTGTTAGCCGGATTTTCCATCAAAATGGGCGTAAAAAGTTGATTTACGCCCGGTCTTAACCCTTAACCTAGTTGTTTTTTCACATAACTGCCCGGCGCCACTTCAATGGCCGGATAACCTTCGTGACTGCCGGGTTGAGGGGCATTTACCTTGGTTTTCCGGTGATTTTGTAGCCACTTATGCCAATATGGCCACCAAGAACCCTCATGCTTTGTTGCGCCATCAAACCATTCACTGGGCGTGTCTGGCAACGAGGCGTTGGTCCAGTGAGGGTATTTCCCCGTTTCTGGTGGGTTAATGACACCGGCTAAATGACCAGAACCTGCAAGTACAAACTCTACATCACCGCTCACCAGTTTGGTCCCTTTGTATGCCCCTTGCCACAACACAATATGATCAGCCAGCGTTGAAAGGAAGAAAACGGGCACATCAATGTCGGCCAGATTAATGGGAATGTCGTCGATGACAATACCACCAGGATCTTTTAGCTTGTTTTCCCAATACATGGTGCGTACGTACTGCTTAAAGCAGGAGGCAGTGATGTTAGTGGCGTCGCTGTTCCAGTAGAGGATATCGAAGGCCGCAGGATCTTTCCCTTTTAAATAGTTGTTTATGAAATATGACCAGAACAGGTTGTTTTCTCTGAGTAAACTGAAACTTAACCCTAAGATCCGTCCATCATAAACCCCTTTCATATCGGCGTTTTGTTCCATAATGGGTAACGCGTCTTCGGTTAAGTAATTGCCGATTTCTCCCGGTTCACTAAAATCTAGCAGCGTGGTTAGCAGGGTTAAGGATTCGATACGTTCATCTTTTTTCGCACGTAAATACGCACTCGCCATGCTCAATAATGTGCCGCCAACACAGAAACCGGCCAGATGTACCTTTTTTCTTCCCGTGATGTCACACACCACATCTAAGGCTTCAACAGGGCCTTTTTTCATGTAATCGACAAAATCTTCATCGGCCAATGAGGCATCAGGATTCACCCATGAAATCATAAAAACGGAAAAACCGGCATCCACTAACCCTTTGACGACAGATTTTTTCTCTTCTAAATCAAGAATGTAATATTTGTTAATAAATGGAGGAACGCAGAGCAATGGGGTTGCATAGGTCTTCCCATTCTTCGGCGTATAGTGAATCAGTTGCATCAGTTCATTTTGATAGACTATCTGACCTTCGGTGGTGGCCAGGTTTTCGCCCAAGGTAAAGGCATCCATATCGGTTTGGGTGATCTTAAAGGCTTCTAAAGGACTCTTTTCCAAGTCCCGCATGAAGTTTTCAATGCCCTTGACCATATTTTGCCCTTTGGTCTTGAGGATTTCTTCACAGACTTCAGGGTTCGATAACAGGTAGTTAGTGGGGGAGACAGAATTGATGTATTGCCGTGTGTAAAATTTTACCTGCTCTTCTGATTTGGGATCTTTAAAATGCATGGAAGAAATCATGCTTTGTAGCATTTTAGAGTTAATCAGGTAGGCTTGCTTCATGTAACTGAATACGGGGTTGTCTTGCCAGTCAGAATGGGCAAAACGGCGATCGCCTTTTTCTTCTTCCACCACTGGATGCGATTGCTCGCCTAACATGGCTTTTGTGGCTTGTTGCCAGAGTTGGTTTTGCTGACGCATAAAATCCATTTGCGTTTGAATCAGTTTGGCTGAGTCTACTTCCACGGCATCACCGGAAAGCAGGGCGCCCAGTTTTTCTGGGTCAAACATGGCGGCGGTCTCCTCGCTGCTGTGTTTTTTGGTTAAAATATCATGAACCATGGTATTAAATTGTTGTGCATATTGGTTCAGCGTGTCCAGAATATCTTCTTTGTCCTGTTCGTGCACAAGACACCTCCATCATTATTTTTTTGTTGCTGAGGCCGCCATTGATTCAAGTACAGTCTGATAAAAAGAAAAGGCTTGCTGACTTCCATCAAGGTAGGGTTTTAACAGTGACATCACGGCTTCTTTGTCACCACTTTTGATTTGTTCTTTGAGTTGTGAGAATGTTGCATCATGAATTTTACTCATATCCGGCCAGCCCATAAAATCACGGGCTTCCTGAGGTGTGAGATCAATATCGATAGATATTTTCATGTAACCTCCTAGTCGGTCAGTATGACCATCTGGATTGATATATAACCATACTTCATCAGGCGATGCGGTTATTCACATTTTGAGTGTAAACCTTGCTGGAAATTGCGCAAAGAAAACCGCAAAATCGTCTCTGACTTTACTTATACTGGCATGATAAGTGGCTAAAAAACAGACAAAACCAAAGAAAACTAAAAAAATCGGCGCTAAACCTAAACGTCGCTTCCGTGGCTTGTTAATCAAATTATTGGTGGTGGGGCTGGTGGCCTTAGTGGGCTATATGATTTATCTCGATGCGCAGATAAAACATACGTTTACTGGCAATAAGTGGGAAGTGCCGGCACAAATATATGCCCGCCCGTTAGTGCTCAAAACAGAATTGGAAATCACCCAAAAAGAAGTCATCGATGAGCTAAAACTACTGGGCTATCGCCATGTTAGTCGCCCTGATAGCAGCGGCGAGTATAACGTCAGTGGTAACACATTGGTAATTCAACGTCGGGCCTTTAGTTTTCCTGATGGCGATGAACCGCTACGCAAAGTGACGGTGACATGGCGAGGAAGCCGAATCAACCAGATTATGGATAACAGCGCCAACGAAGCCGTACCTAAAATTCGCCTAGAACCCTGGTTGGTTACCCGAATGGTCAGCAGTAGCCGAGAAGATCGCATGTTGGTGAAGCTCAAGGAGGTGCCCGCCCTGCTGCCCAAAGCCCTTATTCTGGTAGAAGACAGGGATTTCTACGAGCATCATGGTGTGGCCCCGCTGTCGATTTTGCGGGCCTTGGTCGCCAATATTCGCGCCGGACGCACAGTTCAAGGGGGAAGTACCCTTACTCAGCAATTGGTTAAGAATTTATACCTTACCCGGGAAAAGGCGATTTCACGGAAAATCAAAGAAGCGTTAATGGCTTTGATTATTGATTTTAGGTACAGCAAAGAAGACATTTTGCAGGCCTATCTGAATGAAGTCTTCCTTGGTCAAAATGGTGATATGGCGGTGCATGGTTTTGGTTTGGCCAGTTATTTCTATTTTGACCGACCCGCAAATGAATTGAGTCCGCCGGAAATCGCCACCTTGGTGGCAATGATTAAGGGGCCGTCTTATTATAATCCTCGTCGCCATGAAGAGCGGGTACTGGAACGCAGAAACCTGGTGCTGCGTATTTTATTCGATGCCAATGAAATCAACCGAACGGACTATGAAAAATACATCAATGAGCCGTTAGGTCTGGCTTCCGGTGCCAGTTTGGCCAGTGGCAAGCATCCGGCGTTTATGGATAAGGTACGCCGTGAATTGTCCGTTATATTAGCCGATCCCGCTTTGCGTGATTCTGGCGTCAAAGTGTTCACCAGCCTCGATATTTATGCCCAGCGTCGAGCGGAAAAAGCAATAAAGCAAACCTTGGACGGCTTGCAAAGTGATCGTGATGTTCAGTTACAAGGGGCCATGTTGGTGACCGATATCGCCAGCGGTGAGATCCGCGCCATTGTGGGCGACAGAGACGCCAGTTTTAAAGGGTTTAACCGGGCGTTGGATGCTCGCAGGCAAGTGGGCTCATTGATAAAGCCAGCGGTATATTTATCTGCGTTGGAAGATCCAGCGTCCTTTAATTTAGCGACGCCCATCGCTGATGAGCCCATCACGCTGGAAAATGAAAACGGCCAGTCTTGGTCTCCGCTAAATGCGGATAAAAAATTCAGAGGTCAGGTCCCCCTTATTCAGGGGCTCACTGAATCGTTAAATGTGCCCACGGTGAATTTAGGCCTGCGTGTGGGTCTTGATCTTGTGTCAGACACCATTAAACGGTTGGGCGTGGAAAGTGACTTTATGCAAGTGCCTGCCATGACGTTGGGGGCGATGTCCTTATCACCCATCGAGACAAACCAGATGTATCAAACCATCTCGAATAACGGGCGCTATATTCCTTTGCATACGGTGACGTCGGTGGTCTCAGCCAATGATCGTTTGGTTTGGCAACATGCCGAATTTTATTCTCAGCGGGTGGACGAAGCCGCCTCCTACTTGTTGAATTATGCCTTGCATAACGTGACGACCCAAGGCACGGCTAAACGTGTGGGACGTACCTTCCCCAATATTAATATGGCCGGTAAAACGGGCACCACGGATGATTATCGCGATAGTTGGTTTAGCGGTTTTGATCGCAACAATGTGGTAACGGTTTGGGTAGGAAATGACGACAACAAGCCCATTTTGCTTACCGGTGCCGGTGGTGCCTTGCCGGTGTTTATTAACTATCAGAAAATGCAGGCGCCTAAGTCATTGTCCCGCCGCTTTCCTGAAGGATTGGGGATCGCCCATTTCGACAAGCATACCGGGGCGGTGGTCACCGCAGGTTGCCCGGATTCATTAAGTGTGCCTGCCATACTTGATGTGCTACCACCGCCAAGACAAGACTGTTTCGGCCGTCCGCTGACGCCGAAAAGTGAGAAGAAGAGCTGGTGGGAACGCTTGTTTGGTAACGATTAGCTAGCCTGTAAGAGCCTGTTTAACAGGCTCTTTTTTATTACGCCCTGCACCGTTAGGGTAATGTAAATAGCGCTACTGACCGTTGCTTTTCCCCCATGACACTGGGAACATGTGAGCGGGTTAGGCTGTGGTAGGGTTGCATGAAATAGACCACCAAGCGATCTTTCCTTCAGTTAGTAATGCATTTCAAATAAATAGATAAAGGCAGGTGAAATGAACAGATATTTTCTGTTGTTATGCGTATTGGTGTTCACGGGCTGCAGTTTACAACCCTCCCAGGAAGACTCAAATGATGCCACCGAGCTTACGGTTGCCACCTTCAATGTCAGTATGGAAGCGCAAAATTACGCCACCGACAATGAGAACGGTACCTTAGGCCCTCAGGTATTGATCGCGCAACTGGCCAGTGGTGAAAACCCACAAATTAAAAACATTGCAGAAATTATTCAGCGCACCCGCCCGGATATCATATTGCTCAACGAATTTGATTTTATCGATAATCCTAAGCGTGGTGTGCAGGCCTTTATTGATCATTACCTGAAACAGCCTCAACAGGGTCGAGAGCCCATCGATTATCCCTACTATTTTTACGGCCAGGTTAATACCGGTTTACCGACGCAATTTGATCTCGATAATGACGGCCAATCCCAAGGATATGGCGCGGATGCTCAAGGGTTTGGTTTATATCCGGGGCAGTATGGTATGGTGTTGTTGTCACGCTATCCATTGCTACGCCAACAAATTCGTACTTTTCAACGGTTCTTATGGTCAGATATGCCCAATGCGCTGGCGCCGGTGGTTCCTACTACCCAAGAGCCTTTTTTTAGCGCGGAAGAATGGTCGTCGCTGCGGCTATCCTCCAAGTCCCACTGGGATGTACCGGTGAATGTGAATGGCCGTGTTATTCATGTGTTAGCAAGTCACCCTACACCGCCGGTATTTGACGGTGATGAAGATCGTAATGGTCGGCGCAATCATGATGAAATCCGCTTTTGGCAGGATTACATCACGCCGGGTAAGGGAAGCTATATTTATGACGACCGTGGTGTTTACGGTGGGGCAAAAAACAATGCGCCCTTTGTGATTTTAGGCGATCAAAATGCCTCGCCAGATAAACCCGGGGACACGCCTTCAGCAATTCAGCAATTACTGGCATCTCCTTATGTGAATAGTCGCTTTACCCCAGCAAGTGAAGGCGGGAAGCGAAGTTGGCCAGATAAGGATTACGGACTACACTACACGGCAAATTGGGGCGCTCGCGCCGACTACGTATTGCCTTCAGCCCACTTTACTATAGAAGAGGGCGCAGTTTTTTGGCCGCAGAAAGGTGATCCCCTGTATCGTTTGGTTGAAGATCGCAGCCGCTCATCAGATCACCGTTTGGTGTGGTTAAAAGTCGCCCTTAAATAACGGGGATAAAAAGCCCTTCTCGCCGTGTGGATAACATCCAGTGATACGGATTACATCGTTAGCAACACGGCTTGAAAGGAAGGCCCGACGGGAGATCGCTGGGATCAGAGCTTGCGGTTTGCCAAGAGTCGCAGGCCGCTAAATAATATTGCGCTGGCTAAAAAAGCCCCCACGGGGCTTAACGCTATAAACAATAAAGATGTGGCGGGCATCATACGTTGGCTCCTTGGGTTAGGGTGATAAAACTGACATTAAACGTTGGGGTGTTAAGTCCGCCCCGAACGGATGTTTGCAAAATGGTGTTAAACATAATTTTCCCTAAATAAATGTGTAAACACTGTCCTTTCACTACCAACTGGTCAGTGGTGCATGTCTCTTTAGTCGAAGAATCATTAGCGATAGTTGTGCCACATTCAGATTATTTTCTAACACACTGATTTAACGTTGTTTTATTTGGTTATGGCCTTCACCGAAAATTAAAGAGATAATAAAAAAACTAATTTTTGGTTGATTTACAAATACGAATGGTCAAATAGACCACATAACATTTAACGAAAACGTTGAAGCCAAAGGGTGAGGGAATAGAAGCGAATTAGTGCCTGATGAACCGAGCACGAATATGGTGCCCGGAACAAGTATGGGGAAAGGAGCGCTGTCTGGCGTTAGTCTTAATGGGCTTTTTTACTGGGTAACCAAGATAAAACGGCCACAATAATCCCGCCTGCCACTAAGCCGGTAATACCATCGGCAATCACAGGTATCAGTGCATCTAACATGGCGTTGTGAGTAACCAGTTGCTCGCTTAAATGGTGTAAAAACCCAATGTTGTGGGTAAGAATGCCGCCTCCCACAAGAAACATGGCCACGGTACCAATAATTGCGAGGCCCTTCATTAATAACGGCGCGCTAATAAGCAGTGCCCGCCCCGTTGCGCGCTGAAAGGCGTTAAAAGAGCCGGTTAAGGATTTACGCAGCATATATAAGCCTACGTCATCCATTTTTACGATCCCAGCCACGATCCCGTATACCCCGGCGGTAATTGCAACGCTTAGTGCACATAGCACACCCACCTGAGTGGCAAAGTCGGCTTCCTGCACACTACCTAGGGTAATGACCACAATTTCTGCTGACAGAATAAAGTCTGTACGAATGGCACCTTTAATTTTGTCTTTTTCCAGTGCGACAAGGTCAATTTTCTGTTGGGATAATTTTTCTAATCGTGCAGCTCTTTGGGCTTCATCAACACGATGAAAGAGTCGATGAAAAACTTTTTCTGCCCCTTCAAAGCACAAAAATAAGCCGCCTAAGATAAGGAGTACGGTAATCAGCACGGGAACGAAGGCACTTATTAGTAGCGCTGCCGGTACAATAATGACTTTGTTTAGTAATGAACCCTTGGCCACCGCCCATACTACGGGCAGTTCCCGTTCAGCACGAACACCTTGCACCTGATTGGCATTAAGTGCCAGATCATCACCTAGCACACCGGCGGTTTTTTTTGCCGCCACTTTCGACATAACAGAAATATCGTCAAGTAAAGTGGCTATATCATCAATAAGGGCTAATAAGTTTGCTGCAGCCAAAAGAAAC
>NZ_JBAHZB010000089.1:0-14064 GCF_036697315.1 Alteromonas sp. 14N.309.X.WAT.G.H12 | reverse complement strand
TGACTCATAGACGTTTATGGCTGTGATTTACTGTACCGCTATGATCTCACATCGGGGACTTATTCGCATCTTCCCTATCAAATGGGCAATCTATACCAACTAGTGGTAGAGTTTTAATGTTTAAAGTTGAATTGCACGGGGGTACCGCAGTTTTTTATAATGAATTATCAAATGGTACACCAGAAGCGATAAAATCCTTTGATGGAAATGAGAGTGCTTTGGATAGACGATTCAAGCATGAAATAGTCGAGGGCGAAGTATATTACTTTTCGCTCTCGGGTGGCTCGAAGGCTTTTTATAAATAGTAATAATGGCGGTTCATTTCAGAAGTGCCATTTGCTCGCATGCAAATTTAACTGAATTTGTCATGCCCGCTATTAGTTCTTCTATCGTGTGTTGTTCGAGGAAGTCACTACCCTTGAATACGAAGTTTAATTTTAATGGAATTTTTGTAGAAAACTTTTCTGGAAAGACGACTTTGTCTGGATAAACAATAGGTTTCATGAGCAAAGCAAACTGCCTTAAATCTATTGACCAGACGAAGTGTTTGGAGAGAGACGAGCCTAGGTCCAGAATATTAAACTCACCATTAATTTCTTTTGGAAACATATAGACAGATTTTTTTATGATATCTAAGTCGATATTGGAAATACTAGCGTAAGGCAAAAGAGCTCTATGTTTGTCGGCTACATCCAAGTCGTGAACATTGCATAAATAGCTATCCCCGCCCTCTCTGAATGGCCTCAGTTTTATAATGAGATCTCTAAGATTTTTATCAATCCGCTCAAAAAAACCTTTGTTTAGCTTTTCATTCATCTCCTTTTCAGTTTTGAAAAAGGGAAACATGACTTTTCTTTTCTCATAGTCATTCATTGCATATTTATTGGCAACTCGCCAAAATGACTGCTCTAAAGCTACCCGCAAGTTATGTACAATGTCCGCTGATATAGTACATGCAAGCTTGGCATTATCTTCATGCTCGACGACCATTGTATAGCCCAAAGCTTGGTAGTCACCTTCGGATTCGAAGAAAAATTGGTAAGTAAAGGGTGGGTTTTCTAAAAAGTGCTTCTGTAATTCTTCTAAATGAGTTTGTGCCCTTTGAATCTTATATGCGCTTTCGTCCATGGTGCCAACTATCTTTTATGAAAGTAATAATAATAGTATGCCAAACTGACCGGCGCAATATGCCAAACTGACCGCGCAGCTACACTATAGCCCAGATACAACAAAGCCCCTAAGGTTTTAGGGGCTTGTAGGTATTTGGCGGAGAGAGAGGGATTCTCTGACCGAAATCTATAGGCCACAGAACTCGCGCCTTCGAGTCCGTATGGTTATAATGTGACAGAGTTTTGTGACAGAGTAAAGTGTTAAATTTCAATAGAGTTTGGATGGCTATTTTCGGTATCACAAAAGTTAGGAAAATCCACGCGAATGCCTTTAAGTTGAGTTTCACACTGTAAATGTACACATTTTTTATTATTTATTAATAGGAAAGCGCATGGGTTTAATAACCAATCTACTAATGGTGGCATACAACTCAACGAGATGATTTTAAATATCACCCCTACCCAGCATCCATCAATAAAAAGAGGTCACTATCTTTATACTTGTCTACTTAAACAACTCTGAACAGTTCTAGTTTTATGCACCAATATTGTATATAAATCCCAAGGTTTAAAATCATCTTGCAGACGAACATTGATCCAAAATTAAAAAAACGGCGCATTTTAACATAATTCCCTAACAACTCCCTGCCCACAAAAAAATAAACATTCACACCCTTCCCAGCCCTTTAAAAATAGGATTTAAGATACTTATCTCACACAAACCGATTTCACGCTGATGACTTTTTCAATTAATCGTTAACTATAAGTCCAGCTAAGTTAAGTTGACTTAGCAAATATGATTTATTGAAAAAGGAGTTTCACATTATGTTTTATGCATTGTTCAAAATTTTAGGTAAACGCGAGAAAGTACGAGTAAACGTTGATGAAGCAGTTCAACCTGAATTAGAGAAGGCGCTTTCTTCTAAAGCTGTCACTAATTCGCAAGTAGACACATCGAACTTAAAGTGGCTACCACTTAAATACCTGAATTTCGATCTGCTTCCAGTTAAGCCGATAGAACCAGATTGTTTACCCCGCTCGCTCTATGACTACGCTGAAAACAACTCAAGTCGCATTGACCAGTCTCCTATCGAGTTTGTTGCAATCGGCCTTATAGTTTGTTTATCGGCGCTTTTAGGATGTGGCGTAGGTATTAGACCTAAACGCTATGACTTGTTTTGGATTGAGTTCTGTAATTTATGGGCGATGATTGTAGGTCGCCCCTCAGACAAAAAAACACCATGTTTAAAAGCAGGCTACTCTCCACTCAAACACCTTCAACAAATTTCCGATGCTAATAAATTCGATTTCGATTTAAATGATGCAACTTATGAAGCAGCTTGCATCAAGGCTCAGGCGAACCCCAAGGGCATATTACTCTTTAGAGACGAAATATCTGCTTGGCTAAATTCACTTGAAAAGACTGATAAAGCTTATGAGCGAGCATTCTATCTTGAAGGATATAGTGTCGGACCGTATCAGCAGATTAGGGTTACAAGAGACCAGGTTAAGATAGACAAGTTAACAATCTCAATACTTGGTGGAATTCAGCCTACAAAGTTATTACAAATGCTCCATTCACGGTCAGATGGCTCGAATGATGATGGACTTTTTGAACGCTTTCAACTGGTTGTATTTCCTGATTCAGCTGGAAAATATAGAGACATTGCTCCGAACTTGAAAATTAGTAGAAAGGTTGAGCAAATTTTTATTTTGCTTTCAAAAGTGGGTGACCCTCAAAAACCTCTAGAGTTTAAGTTTGATGAAGCAGCTCAAAAAATTTGGGACGATTGGGCATCAAAATTCAAAGATGATTCAAATAACTGTGATGAAGAGGAACAATCTGTTCTAGGCAAATATCCGGCGTTGTGCGCAAAACTATCTATGCTTTTTCATCTTGTCTCTGAAGCTGAAAAACACGGTGAATCAGTAGGTTTTAAACCTAAATTAGAAGTTTCAAAAGAGTCTATAATTATGGCTTTAAAATGGTTGGAAATTTTGTGGAGTCACAACCGCCGGATTCACCATTTTAGTCAAAATCACTCGCACTCAGATAAAGCAAGTCTATTTTTAAAGCGACTCAAGATGGTTAAAAACGAGCCGTTCTCACTTCGAGACGTTTACAGAGGTGGAATGACTGGCATGAAGACCGCTGAACATGCTAACCAAGGCGCTCAAGAGCTTGTAAATCGAGGGTATCTACAATCTGTTACACAGAAGTCGGCTAACAACAAAGTGAAAACAATGTTTTACCGGCACCCAGATCTACTCAAACCTATTAAGTTTTGAATGTATAAAATGTTCACCGAGTTGTGTTTTTAAATGCAGTGACAGAGGTGACTATGGTGACAATTTAAAAGATAAGTCATCACAGTCACCTCTGACACTGCCCCTATTAGGGGTTAGTATTTGTCTGTTTTTTTTAAAGAGTATATCGTCTCCGTCCGGTAATCCCCACGTTCAATTCATAAGTTAACTATGGCATGGTTAAGGAGAATGGCCATGCAGCAACATCAACGAAGAGCAGTGCAAGACTGGCTCAATTTATTTGACCAACAAAAGCAATGCGGACTCACTGCCGTGGAGTTTTGTCGCCAGCAGCAGATTAACGTTCAAACCTACTATACTAGGCGTTGTGATATTCGGCTTCAACGAACAAGCAGCAAGTTCGTTCAGGTGAAGCGTGAAGTCACGAAGGTAGAGTCATACACCGAGGAAATGGGTGGCGAACTTCTCCTGCAACTTGGAAACGCCCAACTTAGCGTACCAACAAACATCAGCCCACATTGGGTTGCCGCCGTAATGAAGAGATTGGCCGAATGAAGATGTTCGTTGAGCCTGCCGATATTTATTTATACATGGATATTGTCGATTTCCGTAAATCGATTAACGGCTTAATTGTAGTCGTTGAGCAAGATATGAACCTAAATCCGTTTCGCGATGCAGTGTTTGTGTTCTGCAATAAAAAGCGCGATAAGCTCAAAATACTCTATTGGGATAAATCGGGCTTCGCCTGTGGTACAAACGACTCGAGAAGCATCGGTTTAAATGGCCTAGTGAAATGAAGTTGCAACAACTACACGTGAACGAACAGCAGTTACAGTGGCTGCTATCGGGTTCTGATGTGTAGTAGTGTGATTACCAAGGGATTATGTCGGTCTAATTACGATAATAGGTTTGGACTTCATCTGACAGAAAGGGATCTAGTATTATTCATGGACTGCATAAGACAAGGAGCGGACGTTCAGGCCACGCGGTTCTTGATTCCGGTATGTGCCAATGTGCAGATCATCATTCGACCTTGATTGAATTGGTGGTAATTGTAGTATTCCGTACAATCAGCTTCTTATTGGTGAATACGCAATTCAGTAATCATTTTCAGTTGTTTTGAATTTCCAGACGAAGAGCACCGTATTTTCTGCAATACGGTGCCCAACAATCACACTCTGGTTAATTTGGAGTGCATCATCCGATACAAAATAGGCAAAACCACCAATGTTAGAATGGTGGACGAGATGATCCCGCCAATCACCACCGTTGCAAGCGGTCTTTGCACTTCAGCGCCAGTCCCGACATTAAGTGCCATGGGAATAAAGCCTAAGCTTGCTACCAGTGCTGTCATCAAAACCGGACGCAATCTTGTGATAGCTCCGTCAACGATTGAGTTAATTAAGTCACCTGTTTCTAGTACTCGCTGTTTAATAAATGACAACATCACTAGGCCGTTTAGTACCGCAATACCAGAGAGCGCAATAAATCCGACTCCGGCAGATATAGACAATGGCATGTCACGCATCCAAAGCGCAAAAACACCACCTGTTAAGGCTAAAGGCACGCCAGTGAAGATGATCAAGGCATCACGAAATGAGCCAAACACCACCACGAGTAACACAAGTATCAGAAAAAGCGTGGCAGGCACCACGATAGCCAGTCGCTGACTTGCACTTTCAAGCTGCTCAAACGTGCCGCCATAATCCAGCCAGTAGCCTGCTGGGAGTGAAACCTGTTCGGTTATTTTGATTTTTGCTTCGTCAACAAAGCTCCCTAAGTCGCGTTCTCTGACATTGGCGGTAACCACGACTCTGCGCTTACCGTTTTCTCTACTGATTTGATTGGGAACAGACGAGTAAGCCAGCGTAGCGACTTCTGATAACGGCACAAATTCCCCATCCGATGTAATGATAGGAGTGCTGCCAATGGCATCTAAATCTGTGCGGATACCTTCATCAAATCGCACAAGCAACTCAAAGCGTCTATCTCCCTCAAAAATTAAGCCAGCAGTATTACCACCGATAGCTGACGCCAACCACTCCTGCAAATCGGCCATGTCCAATCCATAACGTGCCAACTCGACTAGCTTAGGGTTGATAGTGAAGATAGGGATATCATCGACCTGCTCAAGTCGTGCATCCGCCACGCCGTCAATTGATTGCAAAACCGTTAAGATGTCGTTTGCAGAGGCAACAAGCGTGGTTAAATCATCTCCGAAGACTTTTATACCAAGGTCAGCCCTTACCCCACTAATCAACTCGTTAAAGCGCATTTGGATAGGTTGGGTAAACTCATAGTTATTGCCTGTCACCGCTTGTAAATCTCGCTCAAGGGTTTCCACGAAATCAGCTTTTGATAGGTTAGGATCAGGCCACTGCGCTCGTGGTTTTAGCATCACAAAGGTATCGGTTACGTTGGGCGGCATCGCATCGGTAGCTACTTCTGCGGTACCGGTTTTTGCAAACACTGTGAGTACCTGTTCGTATTCCATCAAGGTAGATTCAAGTGTTTTTTGCATTGCGACGGCTTGTTCAATACCTGTGCCCGGTATTCGCATGGCGTGCAGTGCGATGTCTCCTTCGTCAAGCTGGGGAACAAACTCAGAGCCTAATCGCGTTGCCAACCAAAAGCTGCCCACTACCAGCACGACTGAGCCGACAAGCACTATCCAGCGTAATTTCAGTGCAAGGTGAATGATGGGGCGATAGGCTGACTTGGCTGCAACAATAATGAAGCTTTCTTTTTCACTGACTTTACCGCCCATAAACATCGCGACTGCCGCTGGTACAATAGTAATGGAGAACAGCATCGCTGCTATCAGCGCCATGATGACCGTTGCCGCCATTGGCTGAAACATCTTGCCCTCAACCCCTGTCAATGAGAACAGCGGGATATACACCACAGTAATAATCAATACACCAAACAAGCTAGGACGAATGACTTCATTGGTCGCTTGAAAAACCAGTTCTAGCCGCTCTTTAAGTGGCAAGACTCCGCCTGTGCGTTTCTGAGACTCGGATAACCGCCTGATACAGTTCTCTACGATGATCACCGCACCATCGACAATTAATCCAAAGTCCAATGCGCCAAGGCTCATTAGGTTGGCAGACACACCGGTATTAACCATCCCTGTAATGGTCGCCAACATCGCCAGCGGTATAACTGCCGCAGTGATGAGCGCGGCGCGAATATTGCCAAGCAATATGAACAAGATCACTATGACTAATAACGCACCTTCTACTAAATTCTTCTGAACCGTTTCGATAGCTTTATCGACCAATAGGGTACGGTCATAGACTGGCTCAATGACAATACCATCAGGTAAGCTGGATTGAATGTCCTTCACCTTTTTGGCAACGGATTGAGCAACGGCTCGTGAGTTTTCGCCGACTAGCATCATTGCCGTACCTAAAACGGTCTCTTCACCCTCCTGCGTTGCCGCACCAGTTCTCAGCTCCTTACCAATAGCTACACTGCCAATGTCTTTCACCGCAACAGGGACAGTATTAATGCGTTTTATTACCACATTTTCTATATCGCTAAGTGTCTGTAGTTGACCTTGTGAGCGCACCAGTATTTGTTGCCCATTTCGCTCAACAAACCCCGCTCCCTGATTGGTGTTGTTTCGCTCCAGCGCACGATGGATATCACTTAGACCAATATCAAAATTCAGCATTTTCTGTGGTTCAGGATTCACATGATATTGTTTTACATACCCACCAATGGCGTTGACTTCAGTGATCCCTTTAACCAGTGCGAGCTGCGGTTTTACGATCCAGTCGTGTATCTCGCGAAGCGCCATTGCATTGTACGGCTCACCGTTTTTTTGCATGGCATTTTGCTTGGCTCGCAAGGTATACATGTAGATTTCGCCCAACCCAGTAGCGATAGGTCCCATTTCAGGCTCTAACCCTTCTGGTAGCTGACTTTTGATTGCGCCTAATCGCGTATTGATGAGATTACGCGCAAAATACAGATCAGTGCCTTCATCAAATACCGCTGTTACCTGAGACAGGCCGTAGCGTGATAAAGAGCGGGTGTAGGACAGGTCAGGTAATCCCGCCAGTGCTGTTTCTACTACGAATGTGATCCGCTGCTCGGTTTCCAAAGGCGAATAGCCCGGTGCTTGTGTATTGATTTGCACTTGCACGTTAGTGATATCGGGTACCGCATCGATAGGTAATTTTTGATAACTGAATATCCCCATGCCCAGCACAAGGAAGATCAACATCAGCATTATCCCTCGTCGCTCTATGGATAAACGTAATATGGATTCAATCATGTGTTCGTCCCCCAATAACTGAGACGCATGACCAAGTAAATAGCATTGAGTTATTAGTGGTCATGACCGGCCTCCGACTTTTCTAAATCGGCTTTAAACAGGTAGCTGTTCTGGCTGACAATCACATCTGCAATGTGCAGACCTGATAACACTTCAATATTGTAGTTATCTTGTTGACCTAAGGTAACGGGCACGGGACGGTATTCATCACCTTCTTTGACAAACACGACAGAAGCCCCTTCAAACTCTTGAATCGAAGCTTTAGGCACCATCATGGCGACATCAAGTTTGTTGATTGTGACAAGCCCTTTGATAGCCGCGCCAACCGGCCACTGACCTGAGGTATTAGCTATTTTGGCATACGCCAATACATACGGTTTTTCATCTGGCGAGGGTAAGATATGCTGGATAGTGGTTTCTAACGATGAGCCTGCCACACTAAGTTGAACACTTTGCTGCTCTGCA
Organism: Alteromonas sp. 14N.309.X.WAT.G.H12; assembly: GCF_036697315.1. Taxonomy (NCBI): domain Bacteria; kingdom Pseudomonadati; phylum Pseudomonadota; class Gammaproteobacteria; order Alteromonadales; family Alteromonadaceae; genus Alteromonas; species Alteromonas sp. 14N.309.X.WAT.G.H12. The sequence continues at coordinate 5,937 of NZ_JBAHZB010000089.1, read as the reverse complement.
ATATCAGAGAGCTGTTGTGGGAAGACTTTAAGCTGTGCCCACACGTCATCATAGTTTGCGATTGAAAATAACACTTGGCCATTAGATAACTCGCCTTCATTGGCATGTCTGGCAATCACGGTGCCTGAAAACGGCGCGGCAACGGGATAACTTTTCAGGCTTTCGTTGGATTCAACTACCGCCAGTGTGTCGCCTTTTTTAACTTTTTTACCTAAATTTGCATTGACCTTGGTCACCATACCGTCGAATCGTGCACGCACATGACTCAGTGAAGCAGGGTCGGTCACTATATTACCATATACTGTGGTGGTGATATTAAGTTGACCGGCATTAACACTTTGTGTCACCACGCCCATTTTTTGCGCCATGCTGTCAGGCATGAGTACGCGTTCATCTTTATGGGCTTCCTCTTTACCATGCTCGCCTTCTGATGCTTGTATTGTGGTGCTTGATAAAAATCCCAACGCACTGCAAACAATGAAAACTAACAGAGCGTTTTGCTTCTTATTTAATATATTTTTGTTCATTTTGTTTTTCTCGAAAAAGAGGTGTTGATCGTATCCACAAGTGGCTGTGCAGTCAGTGATTCGATATCTGCACCGCGCTGATGAGCTTGCTTCGCTGATTGAATTAAGGCTTGTTTGGCATTGAGTAGTTCTTGACGTGTACTCACCCATTCAAGGTAGCTGAATCGACCGTTGATATAGGCTTGTTCTACTAATTCCAGCGCTTGAACTAAGGGTGGGATAATAGAGTTTTGCAGTGTCTGTACATTGAGCAACGCATTGTTTCTGACCATCAAGGCCATATTTAGCTGATGGTATAGGTTTTGCGTCGCTGACTCTTTTTGTTGTTCCAGCTGTGCCTGAATTGCCCGCTGCTTTTGGTACTCGCCAAGATTTCGGTCACCGGCAAACAGAGGCATACTCACGCCTGCTACAAAGGCTGTTTCATCTATGCCATTCATGCGCCTGATACCGGCCGTCCAGCTTAAATCCGATTGATTAGCTGCTTGAGTAAGGCGGACTTGAGAAGCCTGCAATCTCGATTCTTGTGCATAGACCTCAAGATTGGGACTGTCCAATAATGTGGTAAAAAGCGCGGTTAACGAAGGAGACGATTGCAGCGCAAATAAGTCACCCTCAACATAGGTAAAAGTGGGGTCTTTCTCCCCCCACATAATAGCCAGACTATTTATCATGGCTTGCTTAGTTTGCTGTGCCGTCACCACATCCAATCTAGCTCTTGCTAAAGCTGCTTCAGCGCGTTTCTGTTCAAATGCAGGGGAAGCACCTGCATCCACGCGTTTTGTGACTGCTTGATAGGTATATCGAGCAAGTGTTTCTGCATCTTTTTGCGCGTCAATTAACGCTTGTTGCGCCAATACATCGATGTAACGACGTGTCACTTCAGCCAGTACATCCAAGGTGTGCACTTGTTTTTGCGCTTCGACTAAGGTGGATTGCGCCTTAGCAAACGCCTTACGTGAGTTGAGTTTATTGCCCAATTCAATGACCGACGACAATGTGAGAGTCAACTCGGTGTCCTTAATGCCAGAGACCTCGCCTGTTCCTAAGAAGTTTTCCATTTCAATGCCTACGTTGAGGGCTGGTTTGAGAGAAGCAGTTTTAATTTCTCCCTCAATCGCTTGTTGCCTATATGTGAACTCATGCAACTCGGGTGAATTCGCTAATGTTCGCTGTATGGCGCTTTGCAAGGTCATTTCTCGATTGGTGATACTGTTTGTTTGTGCTACTACCACGGTGTGTGTTGTCAAAAGGACAAGCATCGTGGAAATCACCCAAGCGTGCACACGCACAGGGCGACTCAATGAAAAATGCATCATTGTTTTATTCCTAAATTATCAAAAATATATATATCGCCAAACTGTTGGCGAACGGTGTTTGATTAGTTCAGGGTTATGCTTTAGGTGGGCGTAGTAATTGCGTGATCGGTGCATCTATTACTTTTGATAAGTAATAGAAATTGTGATGGGTGGCAACAGAATCGAGTTCGATACCATTGGTGCTTACAATCCATTGGGCATGGGTTCCGTGACAATGGCCACAGTGGTGGCAATCAGCAGGATTGTGAGATTTATCTACGGGGACGTTATCAGCATCAGGTTGTTCGCTAGATTTTAGTTGAACCTGCGCATGTTCAGTAGCGATGTTATCGCCCAATTGATGTTCGTGTATTTCATTTAGATGTTGTGAGTCGACAGTATGAGAATCCAATGTATTGGCGACAGCAGAAAACGACTGAAACAAAATCAGCGAAATCAGCAGGTAACTTGTCACCCTTACACTAAACATATCTATCTACTCTCATCTTTTTCATATTAACAGGTAATCGAACTAAGACCAATCGACCAACCTAAACAAAGTATTTCAATCATTACATTACTCATCACGACAATCTTCATTGGCAAATTCAATTTCAATGGTAGTGTGCACAAAATCAAACTCATCAAGACCTTGGCGAAGTTCGTCTTTAAGTGTTCTCAATTGAGAAACCGAAACATCTTGTTTCAACTCCACATGTGCCGTCATGACGCTATGTTCACCGTCCAAAGACCAGATATGAAAATGATGTATATCCGCCACATCATCAAATGACATGAGTACTTTACGCACTTCCTCCATCTGCTTAGCATCGGGCGTGGCTTGCAAGAATAACAATAAGGTTTCTTTTAGATTTCTAACAACATTGAATAAAATGAATAATGTGAAGCCAATAGATAAAATTGGATCTAAAATTGGCCATGGCTTAAACATCAGCACAATCGATACGATCAGCACTGCCACCCAACCCAATACATCTTCAAGCAAATGCCAGTTTAATATACGCTCGTTTAAGGAATTCCCTTCGCTAAGTTTATAAGCAGCAAATCCATTAACGGCGATGCCAAAAATTGACAGGAGTAACATGCCTTCGACTTGCGGCATTTCGGGTGCTGAAAGCCTTGGGATAGCTTCGAATAAGATCCATATTGAGCCAGTCGTTAACACTAACCCGTTGATCAATGCACCAAGAAGAGAAAAGCGTTTATAGCCATAGGAAAATGTATTGGTTGCTTCTTTATCACTGAGTTTATTTAAGCCCCACGCGGTGCCAATGGATAAACTATCGCCCAAATCATGCACTGCGTCGGCCATAATAGCTGTGCTGTTTGTCAGCCATCCACCGATAAATTCAATGATAGTGAATACGACATTCAAGAAAAATGCCCAGCCAATGCGTTTTGATGCGCTGTTATCACTGTGACTGTGGTTATGATTATGCATGGTTGATTTTATCCAATATCGCTTGATTTTCAGCACTGATTGGTAGTCGCTTAAAGGGGCTGATGTCAGTGCCGCCTGTGTTTCCTTTAGGTACAAGGCCGATAGCTGTTTTGGTTGCAGCACCAACTATTCTTATTACTTGTCCAAAAACGACTCTCCAATCTTTTTTTAGAAGACCATGTCGCAGCATTTTACAATGAATTAAACAATGATAAAAAGTAGAGTGCTGACCAATTACATGCGCATCCTCCAGCGCTGCAAATGCCTGCCTCTCATTGTTGTTAGACATTGCATCTGAGTAATCTGTTAATTTGGAATCGATATGCGGCTTAACGGCTTTATTGTATGTCATAGTAGATCACCCGCTTTACCTTTCTGTACTTCGTTATTGAGTACTTCCTGCTTGGCGTCTTTTAGGATCATCCACGCTCCGCGCAGCACGACAATCGACACTATACAGCCGATAACCAGATCCGGTACTCTGCTATCAAGCCATACCACTAATACTCCGGCGATGATGACACCCATGTTGGCGATGACATCGTTGGCCGAAAAAATCCAGCTGGCTCGCATATGTACTTCGTCGTTTTTATGATTACGAATAATCACCAAGCATGCGACGTTTGCAATTAGTGCAATGAACCCCATCCCTATCATTAGTGATGAGATAGGCTCACTGCCCAAGAATAACCTTCTGGTAATATCAATGAGAATAATTACGCCCAACAATAGCTGAAAGTAACCACTGATTTGTGCAGCTTTGGCTTTGTGAAGTATAGATTTACCCACAGCATAAATACCTATGCCGTATACAACCGCATCCGCTAGCATGTCCATAGAGTCTGCTATCAAAGCAGTAGAGTCAGCCAAAATACCCACAGTCATCTCAACGAAAAACATCACCGCATTGATGCCGAGCAGCCAATACAGAACCCGTTTTTGTGAGGCATCTTTGATTTCCACTTCACAGCCGCAACCACTCATTATTTAACTCTTATTCCAAATACTGTAGGTACAGTGTAAAGTCTATAGCTAGTATAGAGTCAACAGCACAAAGGCACGTTTATGAAAATAGGTGAGCTATCAAAAAAAAGTGGGTGTTCTATTCAAACGATCCGTTTTTATGAAAAACAGGGGTTGTTTGAGGCTTGCAATCGCAGTGAAGGTAACTACAGAATTTACGACGCCTCATCGTTGAGAGCACTGCGATTCATTAAACAATGTCGCTCATTAGATTTGACCATAATAGAAATTAAACAGCTGTTGGATACAAAAAATAATCCCGATAAAAGTTGTTCTAGTGTGAACAATTTGATCCATCAACATATGGTTGACGTCACGCATCGCATTGCAGAGCTTGAGGAGCTAAAACTTACTCTATCTGAGATGGCCTCGGCATGCACAGATGATAGAAAAGTTAAAGAATGTGGGGTATTGCAGTTGCTTGAAGAGTGATACTTATATCTACAAGTCTTGTAGTTTACGTTTGCCTAAGGTTTCATAATTGTACATGGTTCGCTAATTGATATTAGATAAAGTAACCAATACACAATAAATAGCTATGTCCGCATTTTTGGGCTAAGCAGTCGTTCGACTGAGGTAGGTCGAACGTCTGGTGATCGCTCTTTGTCGCTGCTCTATTGTCAATGTGCCAATGACCGCTTCACGTACGCAGCTGCCCTTCATCAATATAGCTAAATGTCGGCTTCAGACAAGAAACGGACATTCAGTTTCGAGTTTCAATCAGCCGAAGCGTTATCGGTCGATTGGTTTGAATTGGTAGCCGTTTTCTCTATCAATATCGGTGAAGTATCTATGTTTTTGTATTCATAGATGGCTTTTGCTCTTTTAACTAATCTTCTATCCTCTGACAAGATTGCAGTGCAGTATGCTCCCATACCTATATGACCAGCATCACTTCTTACATTTTGAATTTTATTTATGTTCCTGCATTTTTTTTCTGCTTGAAAACCCAATATATCCATAACTGCATTACACCCAATTATGCCAAGGTACAGCGGCCATAACTCATAGCCCTGCTTATCAACGGGATCAAACCCAAAAAACTGATCGCAGCTAATACCAGAACTTTCCATTGATGGTGATATTATGTCCCAAATTTGGGCAACCTGATTTTCCCCAGAAACACCGCCAATAGTTCCTTTTTCATCACCAAACGCAGCTCTGGTCTTTTTAATGTCGTTTCCATTCGAAATCAATTCGTCAACCACCGAATCAACTACAGGTTTGATAGTGGCAACTTTGTTAGTCATTTCTGTTCTGTCAAATGGCAAATCAGATGTTAGTCGTAAAACTTGATCCGCTAAATTATCTGAAAGTTCTTTTAACGGTCCCTCATCTCCACCGCCGTTAACCCACACTTGAAATGGGTCAAATATGGTTTCGTCGAATTCGACGTTGCCTATTGCTTCAATATAGTTCTGATAGTTCTCAATTGGAGTAAGGTCTTCGATCAGTCTTGCTTTACCAGTAATATTCCAATTTTCATCAAGTATGAGATCTAGCATTGTTGCGCCAATGTTGTTTAATACGTCTAAATATTTATCCGGGTCGGAAGCTCGCTTGATTTCTGTAAAGTGTTCCTTCGAATAGACCCATATCACGTCATCTCTTTTACTGAGGTTAATAT
>NZ_JBAHZB010000088.1:0-14666 GCF_036697315.1 Alteromonas sp. 14N.309.X.WAT.G.H12 | reverse complement strand
GCTGTAGAGATATACATGTCGTAATTTCAGGCAGATAGTTGTACTCTTAATCAAAACAATAACAAGAACAAAAAATTACTACTTATTATTCAGCCTATTATATAGACACCGCTGGATTAAACCTGTCGCGTATCTATACATATCACAGGGTAATTTTTTGGCATGCCTCCCGATTTATGTTTTTATTAGCAGTACGACATATCCCAATACAATACAGGTAAAATATGAAATGGCCATTTAGATATGATCTGTTGCAGCGTTACCGCTTAATTGAAATAGTGGCTGTGTGGGAAGGAAAATTAAACGCCGGCCATCTTATTGAGCATTTTGGTATTGGTCGTCAACAGGCATCCAAAGACATCAATAAATATTTACACGATGTGGCTCCCGGCAACCTTGTTTACAATAGTTCAAGCAAAGGCTATGAACCTTCGGGCACCTTCAAACCTGTGGTTACCACAGGCTCGGTGGATGAATACCTGCAACTTGTGCAGCGCAATTCAGATCTTATGTCCACATTTGAAAACCTGGTGCTGGGATTTAATCATACCACCCGCGTCCCCTTACCCAGTTTTCATATTAAGCCGGAAATCCTCAGGCCCATCATCAAAGCTTGCCGTCTTAACGAACGATTAGAAGTGGATTACCGCTCCGTTAACTCGCCAAACAAAGATGGCCGCATCATCGCTCCACACGCCATTGTTCACTCAGGCATGAGATGGCATGTCCGGGCCTATTGCGAGAAAAACCAAGAGTTTAGAGATTTTGTTCTCACCCGTTTTTTTGCTGTCCCCGAAGTCATTGGTAAATCCAACATAGCGGTGAATGATGACAGTTACTGGCACACCAAGGTCAATGTGTGTTTTAAACCTGATCCTCGTTTGTCCGTTGAACAACAAGAGGTGGTAGCCAATGATTACGGGATGAAAGACGGAATGTTGATTGTCACCGTGCGCGCGGCGCTGGTGCATTACCTGCTACAAATGATGAAAGTTGACCCGAATATTCTCCACGCCAAACCCACAGCGCAACAAATTATCATCGACAATATGGCGGCCATCGAAAAATGGTTATTTAAATAGTGAGCAAAAAAACATCCAATGGCCACAGGCGCATCGGATGTTTTTAATACTATAACAGCCTTTAGAATTCGTATTGATAGGACAATTTAACACTTGTACCTATAGTACGGCTTCGAACGGTAATACCGTCTTGTGTAACTTCTTGATCTTCACCTAACAGGTTCTTAAGCCTAAGCTTAATGGTGCTATTAAACGTAGGATAGTATGAATAAACCACGTCTAATGAATGGAATGGTTGTTCAAATGCATCGTCACGACCATTGATACCTGAGGCCAAAATACGCTCCCCAAATACATTGTATACAACCGATGCACTGTGCTCGCCATTGGCTGAATCATAGTTCAACTGGAAGTTAGCGACATACTTGGAGTGTCCATTCAAACGTTTCTCGGTATTGGTCAGGTTACCGGCATCAGACGCTTCAATGATAACTTCTGAATCACTCAAGGTAATATTCCCTGAGGTGAAGAAACCACTTGATAACCAACCTAAGTCATACAACCATTCGGCTTCCATACCGTACAACTCAGCCGACGTACCATTGGTAAAGCTAGCAGTGTACGATGAATCACCCACGCTAAGCACGGTTTCAATGGGGTTTGTAATGTCTTTGTAGAACAAAGACAACGCCAGGTTATCACCGTTATCGCCATACATCTCGTAACGTATATCGTAGTTTGTCAACTGACTTGATTTAAGGGTGATACTCCCCGTTGTACGAATATCCGTAAGCGGATCATAGTAACCCACGGGCACCACTTCACGTAAATCGGGACGCACAACGGTTTCGCCATAACCAAAGCGAAGCTGGTAATCTTCACCACCAATATAGGTCAAGCTTAACGACGTATAGACATCGTCATCGTTAATGGTACGATCGAGGATATCGTCAGCATTGTAGTAAGTTTCAAGATCATCAGCATCAAAAATCAAGCTAGAAGATTCTAACGCAATCTGCTTGAACGCTTCGTACCTTAGGCCACCACTAATACGCCAGGTATTGTCATAGAAAATATCGAAGGCACCATAGCCTGCTTCAATTTTCTGCGCTGCAATATAATCGTCCGCTTCTGGCGCTTCCGGTTCGTTAAAAGTAACAAGTAAATTGTTATCTTCAATAAAGCTATCGGTTAAGTAGGATGCCGCATTGAGCAAATCATCTTCATTGCTGATGACTTCAATGGATGAACCATTGTTGTTAACAAAGAAGCTGGAGGTGGTGTAATACCGCGCCCGATCCATGAAGTCCCAGCCACCTTTGAGTTCTATTTCAAAGCGCCCAAGGGTGAAAGGCAAAGTCACATTCCCACCGTAATTCTTCATGAAATCGTCCATTTCCACGAATTCATATTCGGCTTGACCATTACCACCATTGATGTCGGAACTCACATAGTTTCCGTCACTGTCGTAGTTATTGTTAAAGCTAAATGTGGCATCCAGAGGAATGTCCGTTTCGACTTGTGATTCAGTGTATTGCCAATCAACGCCAATGCCCCAAAAATCCAAGAAGGTATGTTGGCCTTGAAATTGGTCTACATCAAGATTGCGCTCTTCAATGGTGAACTGCTGTTCGTATTCTGCCGTGTTATCTTGGGCAATAGTAACGTTTTGCGACGGGTTTTGAGACACCAGGATCTCAGATTCATCTTCGTTATCCTGAATGTACACTTTGGTATAGCTTACGCTATGGGTCTTCCACCGGTAACCGGCGGTAAATAAGCCGTTATAGCGTTCATTTTGATTGGTGACCTGTGAGTCAACCAGACTATCAAAACAACTGTTGACGACATCTTCAGCGGTGTCTAGCTGCTCAGAACAGCCATCGATGAGATCCGCACTCACCACACCGTTACGTCTGTCGGTATAAGTCCACCGATTGTCGTATGCCACGGAGGCCAGAAAGCCAATGGTTCCGCCAAAATAATCTTCGTCAAAGCTATTCCCAATATAAGCCTGAGCAGACAAATTGGGATCGAGGGATTCATTGGAAAGGTTCAGATTTCGTGGCAGACTTTCTAGCAGTTCGTTATTGATTGCCGTCGCTTGTTCAGCGGCAGTAGTCGTATCGTTCGCCACTAACGCATCACGCTCAATGATATTTCTCAGTGAGAAATCCCCTTGATAGTGAAGGATGGCATTGGTTAATGCTGACGGTTGGCCCGAGTCATTACCGTTAAAGGTATAGCCATCAGAGCTGTTACTATCCCCTTCAATACCCACCTGAAATCCAGCAACAAACTGACTGGGAATGGATTTGGTACGGATGTCTACGTTACCCCCACCGAACGCCGCTGGCATATCCGGTGAATAGGCCTTTTGAACCGCCAGGCTCTCGATAACATTAGAAGGAAAAATATCTAATGGAATAACATTCCGTGTTAAATCGGGACTAGGAATACTCGCACCGTTTAAACGCGCACTGGAATAACGTTCCCCTAACCCACGAACGTAAATGAATTTACCATCCACTAAGGTCAAACCGGTTACACGACGCAACGCTGAGGCCGCATCACTATCACCAGTACGAGATATTTGATCGGCACCAAGAATATCGGCAACGAATGCTTGATTCTTACGCTCTTCGATAACAGCAGCAGCTGTACCTTGCAGACGTGTTCCTGTGGCAACAACTTCTTCAATGACATCGTCGTCCTGGGCTTGCGCTTGCATGGAGCCACAGAGCAAGCAGGCACCGACGGCCATTGCAATTTTATTCGCTCTAAAAGGAGTCTTCATCTTTCATACCCACACACTAATGAATAAAAAGGCGCAACTAGGGCGCCTAATAATTCGATTCAAATTGGTTACTCGTCGTCAGCGTTAGCGAACGCGTCACTTACCCAGTTGTACCAATCTGAAGTAGTGTCTGTAGGAGATACTGCACCGATGAAATCAGTAGTTTCAAAGAAGTCAGCGTCAATGGTGGTCATATCAGTTGGCGTGATAGACAACTCAGAAGACGTGGAGAAACCATTATCAGCAAGTACGGTATCAGAACCATTACCCACCACACTGGTGCCGTCTTCGGTAAACCAACCTTCGATGGTGACAGAACCGCTGTCAGTTGTAACCGTTTCACTGCCGGTTGCCGCTAACTGTGCACACGCTGCATAAGAGGTTTTAATGGCCGTGGTGTTGGTTACGATATTATCTGCTGCGTCACTGGAGTAGTTAATACACCAAGTTTGTGTAGCCGCTTCTTTCTGTAAAATGGTGTTATACCAGGTCGCAGAAATGGAATCGTCAAGTTTGATGCCGATAGAAGGATCGCTGTCACGCACAGAGATATCATCGGTTGTGATAACGGTTACGTTTGCAATCTGCGGTGCAGAGGCAGGTGCTTCAGCAGAGGTATCCCCCTTCTCCCCGTCAGCTTCAAAACCACCATTACCCATGGCGATAGTTTCGCCGCTAGAGTTTACAACGGTACCGTGCTTAATAAACAAGTACTGGGCATTACCTTGCCAACCGGCGTCAATATCAATGGAGTCGTCTTGGGTATCCGTTACAACAACGTGCTTAAAGTTAACTGCACCGCCAAACAACTCAATGCCATCATCGTAACCAGCATAAATATCGATATAGTCAATTTCTGTACCCGAACCGACAGCAAACAAGCTTAAAGAGTTAAGATCGTTACCGGTTTCCGCACCTGCCGGCAAACCACCTGCATAATGAATTTTCACAAACTTCAGCGTACCGCTATCGTCTGTATTATCGCTGCCGCCGTAGTAGGTAACCGCGCCTTCGGATTCAGCATTACAGCTACCGGCTGCACGTTCTGCGTCTGTACATTGATCCGTAATACCAAAGCCATCAATCATGATCCCGCCCCAGTCTTGTGGAGACGGACCGGCACCGACTGAATCAAGGGCATCGATGGTATTAGCAGAAGTAAATGTAATTGGGCTATCGTAAGACCCTTCCGCTTCGATATTGGCGCCGCGGTTAATTTGCACACGTGAAGAAGAGTTATCAAACACAATGGTTGTGCCCGCTTCAATGGTCAACGTAGGACCATCTTCCTCAATGGTGCAACCTTGTGATGTGTCACAGCTTTCACCCATAATCAGTGAACTTTTGAAATAATGTACAACGTCACTTGAAAGCGTAAGATCTTCTAGGATTTCATTCGATGCGCTGGCAAAGCTTGTGTCATAAGTACAAATTTCGTTAGTGCTATCGTAGGTTCCTTGTAACGTGTCGCCGTCGCTTTCATAAGAAGCACACAGGTTTGTGTCTTCATCAGAAGAATCAGTGGTATTTGTTGTAGTTGTTGTCGTGGTGCTATTGTCGATAGTGGTTGGCGTAACATTGATATCGCCGCCACAACCCGCTAGCGATAACGCTAAAGCGATGGTAGATACGTTAAATAAACCTTTAAGTGTCATGTGCTTCTCCAAAAGACTGTAAGCTGGTTTTTATTTGAAAACGCGAGTAGGCTACCGCAGCCAAATGACACATTTGTTACAGCCGCCGACTGTAACAAAACTTTAATATAAAAATCTTGAACTCATTGGAAACACAAAAAATACCTCGTATAACTAGTCTGTTTTCATTGTATTTAGTGTGGTGTATTGCAGAATGGTTGAAGCAGAAGCGCCACGGACCTATCGACGATTACCGCAATGATTTATGACAAAGCCATAAAGTACAAAAAAGCCCTGAATCTTTCTCAGGGCTTGGTCTATTCGAAATCATTTATCGTCTTAGCTTTTGAAACTGCCCTAACTTTAAAAGTAACTGAACACGATCTTTTACGCCGAGCTTTCTAAAAATGGACGCCATATGATCTTTTACCGTACTCACGGTAATAGAAAGTGTCTTGGCGATGGTAAGATTCGAGGCGCCTGTGAGCACTTCATTGACCACTTGTTTCTCTCGGTCAGTTAGTGTTAGCTGAGTTTCATCAAAGAACGAGAAGGCTTCGTGTTGTGACAACAGTGACACTAACGAACCCAACATGCCTCCAGGCACCCATATTCCGCCCTGCTCTACCGCATGGATTAAATCCACCAACGCATCTAATGGAATACTCTCCAAGCAATAGCCTCTAGCGCCAGCCTGCAACGCCTGTTGTAATTCATTTAATGCTAACTGTGGTGAAACCACAATGACCGTTTGCCCCATCCCGACACCGTTTTGCACCTGGTCTATCCAGCTTTGAGTGGAGACATGCACCCAATAAAAACCGTCACAGGGTTGCTCGGTACACTCGGTTATCTCGTTATACACATGCCCGCAAAGTGCTAACAGAGGACAATGGGGTAACTGACGATTTGCTATTAACTTATGACCCATTACTAGCGCTCCTGGAATGCTGAGGACGTCACGCGAAGTAACGGCTTTAATATAAACTGTAAAACAGTTCGTTTGCCGGTGATGACATCCACCTGCACCGTCATGCCGGGTATGATGTCTAAGTTTGTATCCGAAATCGTTTTTACCGTATGCAGCCGAATAATATAATAGGTATTGTCTTGTTCATCGGTAATGGTATCTGCGCTTATATGTTCCACTTGGGCTTCCATACCACCAAAAATGGCATAGTCATAAGCGCTAAATTTTAGAATAGCTTTTTGGTCTATACGGATAAACGCAATATCTTTAGGCGATATTTTCGCCTCCACAATCAGGCGATCATCATAAGGAATAATTTCGGCGACTTGACTGCCAGGGGTAATCACACCGCCAACGGTGTTCATCAGCAAACGCTGCACGGTTCCTTTAACCGGCGAGCGCAACGAAGACTGCACTACTACATCGTTCAAACTGGTTTGTGACTCTTTCAATCCAGAAAGTTTAGCCAACGACTCAGCAAGCTCCTGATTCCATTTATTTTTTATCCTCAACCTATTTTCTTCTTTGCTGTTGATTTCTTCCTCTAACGCCGCTTTTGAGCTCGCTAAAATAGCCAATGTACGCTGAATAGAACCGTACAACTCCACTATTTGTCTGTCGATATGCAGAATATCCATCTGTGATACCGCGCCCGAGGCTAATAAAGGTTTAGTAACATCGAGTTCTTGCTGAGTTAACTTAAGCGCTTCTTTATACTGTGCAAGCTCTGCTTCTGATCCCGCCACGTCCTGTTTTCGTTGTGCAATACGGTTATCGTAGCCACGCAGCACTTCAATCAGTTCATTTTTACTTGACTGGTACAGTCTTTTTTCATTTTCAACAATCGTATAAGCATCATTCGTTAGTTTCGTGTGAAAAGTTAAAGGCAAATCCTGTAATAGCGCGGTTAAACGTTGTACTTTTGCCTCAACAGCATTGAATTGAGTGCTGTTTTCCATAAGACTAGATAAAAATCGCGTCGGGTCGATCTCCAGTAACACATCACCTTTTTCGACCAAATCACCTTCTTCCACTAAAATCGATTCAACGATGCCACCATCGAAGGATTGCACTACCTGTAATTTACTCGCGGGAATGACTTTTCCCTCCCCACGAGCCACTTCATCAATAGGCGCAAAATAAGCCCAAGCTAATAACAGTACTAAGAAAAATACCGTGCAATACAACATGGCTTTTGCTTTCAGTGGTTTTTGTTGTATGCGGGCCCACTCGGCCTCAAGCACCCAATCATGCCCCGGCGGCGGTGCCATCCAATTTCTAAATAATCGTTGTAATCTCGTGGTCATAACCTAAGCCCGCTGCTTTGCAGGTTCCTGGCGAGAAGCCAGGGTGGTAAGTTTCGCCAATATTTCATCTCTAGCACCGTCGGCAATACAACGTCCTTTATCAATCACAATAATGCGATCTACCAAGGATAAAAGCGCTTGCCGATGAGTTACCAGCAGCAGTGTTTTGTTGGCAACTTTTGCCTTGATAAGCCCACACACTTGCTTTTCGGTAGCTGAGTCCATTGCCGAGGTGGGTTCATCTAGCAGATAAATAGAAGGATTGCGCACCATTGCCCTTGCCAGCGCAACGGCTTGACGTCTGCCGCCAGATAAAAATTGGCCATTTTCACCGATTTGCATATTGAGCCCGTCCGGATGGTTATTCACAAAATCGGTCATACCGCAGGCTTCAATAATTTCCCATATAATGGCTTCGTCGATTTCGTCATCAAAGGCGGTGATATTCTCTTTTAGCGTGCCGGATAATAAATTAAATTGCTGTGGCATATAGCCGATGCCTTTGCGCAAGGCCATGGGCTCATATTGCTCGATATCAATGCCGTCTATGGTGAGCAACCCTCTGGTCACACTATAGCCCTTCATCAACAGGGTGTTGATACTGGTTTTTCCCGAGCCGTTTTTCCCTAAAATAGCCACATGCTCTCCGGCTTTTATCGTCAAGGATAACTGGCTAAGTGCCGCGACCCGTTGTTCCGGATAAGAAAAGGATACCTGTTTAAATTCAATTTCTTTACTAAAAGGCTGATGCACAGTCCACTTTTTATCGGCATTGATATCTTGTTCACGGCTCATTAAATCATCTAAATTGGACAGCGCCGTTTTGGCCTGATGATATTGCGCCAGTATGCTTGCCGCCATGGATAGCGGTCCCATGGCTCTGCTTGATAACAAGTAGGCGGCAATAAGTCCTCCTTGGGTAATTTGGCCGTCAATAATCAGGTACACGCCAATTAATATGATCACCACGCCCACCGACTGCTGTACATACAACGCCAAATTGCTCACTGAGGTTGCTGCCAAACGCAGTTTCGCGTTGGTTTTTGCCAGGTAAATCGATTGCTTTTCCCATTCAAACTGCAAGTGGTGCTGCACGCCGGTGAATTTAACGTCTTCAAAGGCATTCATCGCTTCAGTAAGTAAACCGTGCTTCGTTGCGGTAATCTCACTCATTGCATTTGAAAGACTTTCTAAGGTTTTTTGCACGTACAACCCATACAATATGAGTAAGGTGCCGCCCAGTAAAATGGGAATGGCCAGATACATATCGACAAAACAAATAATCACTAAAAAAAGCAACGCAAAGGGCAAGTCGACAACCGACACTAAGGTCACCGAGTTTAGAAAGCCTTTAATGGCATCAAAAGATTGAATTCGATTAACAAAAGCACCGCTGGATTTAGGACGCTCTTTGAGTTTGAACCCCAATACTTGCTGTAATAGGGCTGACGATAACGTCACATCGATGCGACTGGCGGCCAACTCCACGAAAAAATGTCGCAACATGCGAAGAAAAAAATCCGCCATCAAGGCCAGCAGTACACCCACAACGAGCACCCATAAGGTTTCAATTGCCGCATTGGGGACCACGCGATCATAAACATTCATTACAAATAAAGGCAATGCAACGGACAAAAGGCTGATAAACACAGAGGCGACGATAACGTCTTTATACAGTGGTGAGACGTCTTTGATGACGCCCCAAAACCAGTTATTTTTGTCTATTTGAGTCGCAATGTGTTGTTTGTGATGTGCCCGATGGGTTGGCCGAACAAAAATCACATATTGGGTATATTCCGCCTCGAATTCAGAAACATCGAGGGATTCTACCGCGTCGCTGGAGTCAGGGAACACCACTTCCACGGTTTGAATATCTGCGTTGTACGAATGCAAAATACACGCTTTTTCATTTTTGAGGATCAATATGGCGGGAAGTAATGCAAGATTAATTTGGCTTAATTCACGTTTTGTTGTTTTTGACGTTAAGCCCAACCGTATTGCCGCTCTACCTAGCGCAGAAGGCGACAATGTACCATTTTTCATAGGCAGACCAGCTAATATAGAATCCCGTGACATAGAGATTTTGTGGTACTTACATATCACACTCAGGCAGTCCATAAGTACGCCACCATGGTGATGGCTGGTCTCATCCATTGGACTATCGGTCATAATGTTTGACCCTTTTAGTTGCCCTCTTATCGCTCAAACAGATCCCCATGCTCATCAAGATCAACAATGAGGGCTTCAATTCGACGATTGACAGTATTCGACTGAAGATCGGTGCTATTTTGCAAAGGCCTTTCTTCTCCTACTCCTCTGCCTATAATGCGGTTTGCAGGCACTCCCATGTTATCCACTAACCAGGTCACCACACTAAGAGCCCGTCGCTTAGATAACTTTTTGTTGTACACGGCACTGCCGTCTAGGGAAGCATGACCTTCGATAATCACGCCACTTTGCGGGTAGCGTTCAAGGGCTTCGACAATGGGAAAAAACAAAACCTCATACGAAGCTTCAATGTTTGAGGAATTAGGTGAAAATGGCACGTTAACAATAATTTTTTGCCGTACATTCTCTTGCCCTAACAAGTCGCTCGACACATCTGGCACAGCGGGTAATGCTTTCTCGGCTTCACAGCCGTTATTATTCACTACAACGCCAACCGGCGTGTTTACACAATCATCCCAAAGATTAACCACGCCGTCGTGATCCGTATCCCGCGTTAAAATGCTTTGTTGCGGATCATCTGGGTTAACACTCAGTGCTGGACAAACATGCTGGGGGTCAAAGAAGCTTTGGGGATCATCCTTGTCCACTCTTTCATAGGCTTTGGTACCTGAAAAATGATGATTAACTTTTAACTTACTGGTTAACCCCCCCTGAGTGGATAAGATGGAAAAATACGCTTTGAGCTCAGCATAAAACGCTTCTCTGTATGCTCGGCTAGATTCATAGGCCTCATTTTCAGCATCAAGTAAATCTAATAATGTTCTTTGCCCAATTTTAAATTGGTCAAGATAGGCGGTGCGTACACGACGGGAAGATAAGCGGTGTTCATTCAATGCCGGTAATCGCTGCTCTAAGTTTTTAATCTCGTTATAGGATATTTGTAATGTCTGGCGGATATCGCGACAAACGCTTTCACGTACATCTTTGGCTCTGTCTATTTCAAATAACGCAGCACGAACACGGGATCTATCACGCCCGCCATTGTATAAATTATAAGTAAGTTGTAGACCAATGCTGCCCTCTGTTAGTCGATTATCTAAGCCATCATCATCCCGGTTTTGGCTACCATAGCTGGCTACGACATTGACCTTAGGATAATAATTACTGCGTGCTGCTGTGATGGCGAATTGCTGAGCATTGATATCAAAATACGCCGCTAAAAAGGTCGGGTTGTGTTCGTAGGCTTTATAAATAATGCTTTGTAGCGGCACATCAACAAGGCCTACGGGGCGGTATACATTAAGAGAAACTAGACGTTCTGGCGGCAATATGCCCGCTAATCGTAAGAATCTGGCGGAAACATCATGAAGATTAGCTTGGGCGGTCATCACGTTGGACTCAGCCAGCGACAAACGCCCACTTATTTGTTCAAGATCGGCACGACGAGCAACGCCCGCATTAACACTTTCTTCAATTTGTTTAAAAACACTTACATGGGTTGTTAAGTTTTCTTCTGCAATAATCAAAAGTTCACGAAATTGCTGCACATCCGCATAGGCCGACACCACTTCAAATGCGGTATTTTCAATGGTTGCAAGTAACTCAAAATAGCGAACCTTTCTTGCTTCGTTGAAGCGCTGAATTTCACTGGAAGTGAAAAAACCGTCGAACAGCAACTGTGAGACCGTAATTTGTGCATCATTAAACACATACGAACGGTCGATGCCATAATTCCGTTTAAGATAATTTAGCCCTGCAGAAACATCAACGGATGGACGCCAGCCCGCTTCAACCTGTCTTTTGTCCTCACCCGCTATCATAAAATCACGCCAACTGCGCTGAACATCGGGGTTATTATCTATGGCATGACTTAAAATATGTTGTAAGTCGTGTGGCACAGCTAGCGCGTTTTTAGTGGCAAGATAACTCCCAACTATCACCATAAAAATAGGAAGTAATTTGAAGCACTTTATTTGAGGAAAACGTTTTTTTCGCACCAACGTATGTGCTCCACAAGCAATTTAAAATAGATGTCTAAGCCAAGACTAGTTGTGGATACCCATTTG
This sequence comes from Alteromonas sp. 14N.309.X.WAT.G.H12, assembly GCF_036697315.1. Taxonomy (NCBI): domain Bacteria; kingdom Pseudomonadati; phylum Pseudomonadota; class Gammaproteobacteria; order Alteromonadales; family Alteromonadaceae; genus Alteromonas; species Alteromonas sp. 14N.309.X.WAT.G.H12. The sequence goes on along the minus strand of NZ_JBAHZB010000088.1, from coordinate 2,701 downwards.
CGCAAATTAGAAAAGACTATTTATTTAGATTTTTTCGTCACGTAAATCAGATTGTTAATAACCCTATCGGACTTGAGTCCGATGGCGAACCCCATAAACTCAACTACGGTTATTATTCATCAAATTAATGGGGAAACATCGTGGCCGTAGAATTAATAGCCGTATCAGGTGAATTGTTTTATCAAAACGAAAATGGCGAAGCGGTACAAGTTCAATCAGGAGATTTGATCCCCGACGATGCAATTTTGTATGCACAGAATGGCACAGCAAATTTTATAACCACCAATGGTCAGGTTACTTCCATTGCGGCTGACAGTGCACTCAATTCCGGCACTTCCTTACCAGCTGAAAACCCTACGGACAATAATGAATTTATTGTTTACGATGACAGTCTAAATACCCTTTCCCAAGCCCTTGATGAAGCCGAATTAACAGTATCTTCAGACGCAAATACCGCTCAAATACCCCCGGTTGATGACAGCAATGCTAATGTTTTTGAACAAACACCCGTTAATCTTCAAGAAAAGCCGATAAATGAAAATATAGGTTCATCGTTCATTCGTCTTATCCGTGTATCAGAAGAGGTCGGCGCTCCCCAATTTTCCTACGAAACCACATCACCAGTTAGACCTACTTCAGCTTTGGAAAGCAACCGATTTGACGGGGAGAGTGGCACCATAACCTTACAGTCCTTGGGCGAAATTAACAGCACGACAACGATAGTTTCCGGGGTTACAGACTTAAATACTGGCACACCAATTCGTGTAACTATCACAGATGAACAAGGCCTTGAAAGGATCATTCCTACCCTAGTTCAGGGAGACGGATCTTTTTCAGTTGAAATCAGCTCACTTGAAGACGGCACATTCCACTTGGTTGTCACTGCACCGGCATCAAATGGCGATATCATTGAAGCGTCCGATACTCTCATTATTAATACCACACCGCCGACGATTACAATAAATGAGCTCGGGACTCACAACTCAACTTCCCCCGAAATAACCGGCGAAACGGATCTTGTTTCCGGTAGTGAAGTGAACATTGTGATCACCGATGCCGACGGAAACACCCAAACTATAGTTGCACCTGTTGCACAAGACGGCAGCTTTTCTGTCACCCCTTCAGTTGATATTGTTGAAGGTGACTATTCCGTTGATGTCACTGCAACGGATTCAGCAGGAAACATCACCACGATCTCCCACGTGGGTACCATAGACGTCACGGCGCCAACATTTGATCTTAACGATGTCAGTACAAATAATGAAAATACGCTGGTTATTTCTGGTAATACTGATTTACCTGCAGGCGAAATCGTAACGATAAATTTGACCGATGCCTTTGGTAATAATCAAACCATTACAACGCTAGTGCAAAACAACGGTACTTTTAGTGCAAACATACCCAGTGATCTTGCTGAAGGTGACTTTGAGGCAAAGATCACCTTTACCGATGAAGCCGGTAATACAAACACCATAAGCCAAACCGGTACGATTATAGCTGACGCTCCCATTGTGGTTATTGACGCAGAGGATCCTACTACGGGTGTCACAACGCTATCAGGCACGTCATCAATACCTCAGGGAAATACAATCTCGGTTGTCATTGAAGATTCAAATGGCATCACCTTTACACTTTCTACCATTGTGGATGAGGATGGTAGTTTCTCAATTCCTCTCCCCACTGAAATTTCGAACGGCGAATACACGGCGATCATTACCGGTGTTGATGTAGATGGAAATGACACCGCAGTAACCTATTCGGGTACCATTATCCAATTGGCTAATCCCATAGTAGTAAGCATTTCTGATGACGCTTCAAGTGCCACGCCTACCATCACCGGGAATACAGATTTAACGGCTGGTGAATTGGTGTCCATCAGCGTCACTGATGCTGACAATGAGACCCAGACCTTTACCGCCACTGTCCAACCTGACGGTTCATACAGTGCCGATGTGCCTACTGCGCTCGCTGAAGGTGATTATACGGTTTCAGTAACAGCTTCTGATGATGCGGGCAACAGTATTACCGTGAATGAAACCGGTAGAATCGATACCACTGCGCCAACGTTAACGGTAACCGATCCCGGATTAGGCAATGACGCCACGCCCACCATCGCAGGGAATACGGATATAGTGGCTGGTGAGTTGGTGACTATCAGCGTCACTGATGCTGACGATGATACCCAGACATTTACGGCTACTGTCCAACCTGACGGTTCCTTCAGCGCTACGATACCCGATGACCTGACTGAAGGTGATTATACGGTTGCTGTCAGCGCCACCGATGAAGCCGGAAACACTACCACGGTGAATGAAGATGGGTCAGTGGATACCACTGCGCCAACGTTAACGGTAACCGATCCTGGACTAGGCAATGATGCCACCCCTACCATTTCCGGGAATACGGATATACCGGCTGGTGAGTTGGTGTCCATCAGCATCACCGATGCGGATGATGATACCCAGACCTTTACCGCCACTGTCCAAGCAGACGGTTCCTTCAGCGCTACGATACCCGATGACCTGGCTGAAGGTGATTATACGGTTGCTGTCAGCGCCACCGATGAAGCCGGAAACACTACCACGGTGAATGAAGATGGGTCAGTGGATACCACTGCGCCAACGTTAACGGTAACCGATCCTGGACTAGGCAATGATGCCACCCCTACCATTTCCGGGAATACGGATATACCGGCTGGTGA